>JAXGSX010000253.1:0-5431 GCA_040775225.1 Kiritimatiellia bacterium
GCCGCGGAAAAGGTCCGGCCGCATGTTCACGACAGCGCCGAGCAGCAGTCCGCCGGAACTGAGGCTTTCGGCGTAAAGCTGCCCCCGATCCGCCAGGCCGGCCTGCACCAGGTATTCCGCGCAGGCAATGAAATCCGTGAAGGTGTTCCGCTTGTGCAGGCGCCGGCCGGCCGCATGCCAGCGGCTGCCCAGCTCCGTGCCCCCCCGCACGTGCGCCATGGCATAAATGAATCCCCGGTCCAGCAACGCCAGGCGCGATTGGTCGAAATACACGGGGATATTGGTGCCGTATTCGCCGTAGCCGAACAGGAACAGGGGCGCCGGCCCGCGGGCGGGCGTATCCCGGCGATACACCAGCGAGACCGGCACGCGTTCCCCGTCCGGCGCAACGGCCCAACGGCATTCGGTCACATACTGGTCCGGACAATATCCCGGCACTTCCTCGCGCCGCACCAGCGACAACGCGCGGGCGGACATGTCGTAGTCGTAAAACGCGACGGGCGTCTTCAAGGAAGTGAAGCCGATCCGGACGCACGGCGCGGACACGGATGGATTTTCTTCGAGCCAGACATGGCCAATCTCCTCGGGCAGCGCCGCCTCGTGCAGACCGCCGCCGCGCCGGTCCAGGACAAACAGTTTCTGCAAGCCGCCGCGGAATCCGGTCAATGCAATGTAATCCCGGAACACCGCCAGGTGTTCCAAAAACCGGCCCGGCCGGCCCGGCAGGATTTCATGCCAGTCATCCGGATTCGATTCCGGCTGCGCGGGGGCCTCGCATACGCGGAAATCCGGCGCCCGCCAATTGGTGCGGATGATGAACCTTTCGCCGTCATCTCCAATTTCATATTGATGCCCGGGGCGGCGCGGGCAGAATACACGGAACGCATCCTCCGGCCGGTCGGCATCGAGAAACAGGATTTCTTCGGCATTGTTGGAATAAGTGTTCAACAAAACAAACCGGCGGGTACGGGTTGGGAGCAGCAGGCACCGGAAGGTGTCGTCGCGCTCCTCGTAAACCAGCGCGTCGCGCGCCGGGTCTTCCCCCAGGACATGGCGGTAAATCCGGCTGGGACGGTAAGTGCCATGCTCCAGGCGGGTGTAAAACAGCGTGCGGTTATCATTGGCCCAGACACAATGCGCGTCGGCGTCCGGGATGGTCTCCGGGTAAAATTCGCCCGTCGCCAGGTCTTTGAACCGCAGCGTATAGGCGCAATCGCCGGTGGTGTCCACCGCGAATGCCAGCCGGTCATGCCGGGGCGAAATCTGCGCCCCGTCGCAGACGAAGAGCGGGCAGCCGCGCGCCAGTTCGTTTTCGTCCAGGAGCACCTCCTCCGGACCGGGCGGCGCCACGCGGCGCCGCACGAAAACGGGATATTCACGGCCGCGTTCAAACCGGGTGCGGTACCAGTAATTCCCGCTGACATACCCGGCCGACCCTTCATCCGGCGGCAACCACGCCTTGAGTTCCTCGAACAGGCGGTCGCACAAGGGGCGCAGCGGCGCCATCACCCGCCCGGCATGCTCGTTGTTCGAGCGCAGGTACTTTTGCATGCCGGGCGATTCCAGGTCATGCATCCACCGGTACTCATCCTGCCGCGCCTGGCCGTGTTCGATCAATGTTACCGGCTGCTCCAAGGCCGCCGGCGCTGCCAAATTATATTGTTCAATTTTACTGGTCATGCGCACGCCGAACACTCTGCAAAACTTGCTGTTTTAAAATTTTCAGTTGTTATATTTTAAGGTTTTGCGCCAGATGCCGAACACTGCGTCACGGCAGGCACGTTTACGCGCTCGGCCACTCCCCCCTGCCCCGCGTTAATCTGCGGCTGGACGGGAAATCTCCGCGACAATGTTTATTATGGCATAAATACCCGTTTTGACAACCATTCTTCCGGCGCCGGCGCAAGTTAACCCATGCGCATTGCGGGTTTGACGGCCGGCGCGCTTTCCGGTATATTGCCTGCCGTTTGCTTCACCCCCTTACATCATATTGCTCACACGAGGAAATGCATGAACGCCATTGAACTGATCTGGGAACACGCCCGCCGGCATCCGCAACACATCGTCCTGCCGGAGGGACTCGATCCCCGAACGGTCAAGGCGGCGGAAAAAATCGTCCGGGAGGGTTTGGGCCAGGTGACCGTCCTGGGCCCGCGCGACAAAATCGCCGCGCTCTGCCGGGAACAGGGCGTGAAGCCGGACGGGTTTGCGGTGGAAGACCCCGCCCAATCCCCGCTGCTGGATGAATTCATCGCCAAGTACGTGGATATGCGCAAGGGCAAAAAGCCGGTGACGCCCGATGAAGCGCGCCAGGTGCTGCTAGAGGACATCGCCTTCGGCGCGATGATGGAACATACCGGCCGGGTGGACGGGTTCGTGTCGGGCGCCATCCACGCCACGGCGGATATCTGCCGGGCCGTGTTCCGCATCATCGGCACATCCCGGGACGTAAAAATCGCTTCCAGTTTCAGCCTGATGCAATTGCCGACGGACGAATTCGGCTGCCATGGCGCGCTGATTTACGCCGACACCGGCGCCGCCATTGATCCCAACGCCGAGGAACTGGCGGATATCGCCGTCGCCTCCGCCCGCACCGCCTGGGCCTTGCTGGATACGCGTCCGAAAATCGCCATGATTTCGTTTTCCACCAAGGGCAGCGCCAAACACCCCGTCCTGGACAAGATCATCCAGGCGACGGAACTGGCCGCCCGGCGCATACGAGAAATCGGGCTGGAAGCCGATATTGACGGGGAGCTGCAGGCGGATGCGGCGCTGATCCCCGCCATCTGCGCCAAGAAGGCGCCGGGCAGCCCGGTGGCCGGCCAGGCCAACGTGCTGGTCTTCCCGGATTTGAATGCCGGGAATACCTGCTATAAACTTACCGAACGCCTGGCGCATGCCGCGGCATACGGCCCCGTGTTCCAGGGATTGAAAAAACCCGCCAGCGACCTCTCGCGCGGCTGCTCGGCGGACGACATCGTCGGCATCGCCGCCATTATCGCCTGCCAGGCCATGGCGCAGAAAAAATAAGCATTTTTAGGAGGTTTTAAAGTATTACGACAGAATTCCGAACTCCGACCACCGAACCCTGCACCGTGCACCGTGAACACTCAACCCTGAACATTTTTGAAAGAGACTCATGAAAATCGGCATCACATCGTATAGCCTGTCCAAGGCCATCAAGGCCGGCGAAATGGACATCCTGGCCGCCATCCGCTGGGTCGCGGAAAACGGCGGCGAGCATATCGAACTCTCCCCCGCCGGTTATACCCTCACCGGCAATCCCGCGCTGGTGGATGCCATCGTCAAGGAAACGTCCAGGTGCGGCATTGCCATCTCCAGCTACACCATCGGCGCCAATTTCATCAAGCCGACGGAAGCCGAATACCGCGCCGAAATCCAACGGATCAAGTCCGAAGTGGATATCGGCCGCGCCCTGGGCGTCCAGCGCATGCGCCATGACGCCGGCAGCCGCCCGCGGGAAGAGGCGACGGTGGCCAATTTCGAGCGCGACCTGCCGCAACTGGTCGCCGCCTGCCGGGAAGTCGCGGACTACGCGGCCCGGTATGGAATCACCACCAGCGTGGAAAACCACGGATTCCATGTCCAGGGCAGCGAGCGCGTGCAGCGGCTGGTGCTGGGCGTGGACCGCCCCAATTTCCGCACCACCCTGGACGTGGGCAATTTTCTTTGCGCGGATGAGGACCCGCTGATTGCGGTTAAAAACAACGCCGCCTTCGCTTCGCACGTGCACATGAAGGATTTTTACGTCCGCGAACGCGACTCGGGCGAAGGATTTTTCCGTTCGCGCCATGGGCGTTACCTGCGCAGCGCCATCGTCGGGCAGGGTGATATCCCCATTCCGGAAATCATCCAGGTAATCCGCCAGGCGGGTTATGACGGATACATTTCCATCGAGTTCGAAGGTATGGAGGATTGCCGGCTGGCATCGCGGATCGGGATGCAGAATGTCCGGCGGCTCTGGGACGCGGCGTCCTAACCCGGCCGCCGGCCCGCGGCAGCCGTATTAACTCCTGCTTGACACATAAATATATTTGCCGCATATTTCCGGTATTGATCCGGCAGAACGGAACGAACCGCCCTGCCCTGCTGAAACCAAAAGGAGGAGCGCATGCGTAAAGTTTTGGCTGTAGCGATGGGAGCAATCTTGTCGGCGGGGTCGGTCCATGCCGCCGCCCAGGGGCATTATGTCAACGGGGTGGAAGGCATCAAGGCTGCCACGCTGCCGCCGCCGGGCATTTACTGGCGCATGTATAACGTTTATTATCACGCGGATACCCTGCGCGACGACGCCGGCGACAAGCTGGACGTGGATTTCAAACTGAAAATCTTCGCCAACGTCAACCGTGTGATCTGGATGACGCCGCTGGAAGTGCTGGGCGGCAATTTCTTCATGGACGCCCTGGTTCCCATCCAGTACACCGACATTAAAATCGGCGCCGCCGGCGTCAAGGACGACAAGCTCGGCCTCGGCGACCCATGCGTGGAGCCCCTGGGGATTTCCTGGCATGGCGGGCGATACGACGCAGCCATCGCCGCCGCCGTTTACCTGCCGGTGGGCGAATACGACCAGGACGATGCCGCTTCGCCGGGCCTGGACATGTGGACTTTCATGCTGACGGCCGGCGGCACCTATTACATGGACCCGGAGAAAACCTGGGCGGCCTCCATCCTCAGCCGTTTTGAAACCCACACCTACAAGGACGATCTGGACATCCGCCCGGGCAATGACTTCCATTTCGAATACGGCCTGAGCAAGACCATCATGCGTACCCTGGACATCGGCCTGGCGGGCTACTGCCACTGGCAGGTAAGCGACGACAAGGGCGGCGACGTGACCTGGGATGGCAGCGACCGCGATCGCGTGTTTGCCATCGGTCCGGAGCTGAATTACTTTATTCCGCAGCATGTCCTGTTCATATCGCTCCGCGGCGAAATGGAATTCGAAGCCCGGGATCGCACGGAAGGCTGGCTGGGGGCTCTGACCCTGACCAAGGGCTTCTAGTATGACACGCGCAGCGGGCGGCCGAACGCTACCGCGCGTAACGGTGCTCACCACCGGCGGCACTATCGCCGGCGCGGCGGCGTCGCGCTCCCGGGGCGGCTACGATCCGGGAAAAATTGCCGGGTTCGCATTGATTGCCGCGGCGCCCGGCATCGAAAAAGCGGCCGCGCTGACTGTGGAGCAGGTGTCCAACATCGGCTCGCAGGACATGCATGACGCGCTCTGGTTCAAACTTGCCCGGCGCATTGACGAAATCTTCGCCGCAAACGCCGCCGACGGCATCGTCATCACCCACGGCACGGACACGCTGGAAGAAACCGCATTCTTTCTGGAACTGACCCTTGCCGCGCGCCGTCCGGTGGCGCTGACAGGCGCCATGCGGCCGCCTTCCGCCATCTCGGCGGA
>JAXGSX010000254.1:0-5425 GCA_040775225.1 Kiritimatiellia bacterium
GCGAACGCACCCAGCTTGGCCGCATGGCCAACGAATCGGATTTGAAGGGCATCATCGTTTTTCTGGGTTCGGACGCCTCCAGCTACATCACCGGCGCCAATATACCGGTAGACGGCGGCTATACCGCCAAGTGACCGCATGGCTTAAGCGGGCGCAACAACTTTTACGAAACGCGGCATGACGGCACTGTATCAACAGGGAACGTTCGAATATAACAGCCATGACCGCGATTTCTGGCTGCGGGAACTGGATGATTTCGTGCCGGCGCGGATTTTTGACGCGCATGCGCATTTGTGGACGGAGGCCGGCCAGGAACACCTGGCGCCTCCCGCGCCGGACGCCGTTTTGCGCATGCCGGTGGATTTGACCGGATTGCAAGCCTGGTCGGCCCAAATATTTCCCGGGCGCGAATGCCATTACCTCCTGCTGGCGACGCCGAACCCCGGCATGGATATCGCGGCCAACAACACCTGGTTGGGCCGGCAGGCAGCCGGCGACCCGGAATCCCGCTGCAGCATGGCGGTCGCCCCGCAGATGCCGCCGGAACAACTGGACGCCACGCTCAGGCGCAACGGCTGCATCGGAGTCAAGCCTTACCGCTCGTTTGCGCCGCGGCCGGCAGAGGCCCGCATCCGCGATTTCCTGCCCGAAAGCCAGATGGAAGTGCTGCACGGCCTCGGCAAAGCGGTAACGCTGCACCTATCGCTGAAAGGGGGGCCGGCCGATCCCGCCAACCTGAACGACTTGAGGACGTACACCGCGCGCTATCCCCGCATCCGGTGGATTCTGGCGCATTGCGCACGCGCATTCAACGCCTGCCTGCTGGAAAAATCCATCCATGAACTCAAGCACATCCCCAACCTCTGGTACGACACGTCGGCGGTTAACGACTTGTACACGCATTACCTGCTGCTGAAACATGAGGATGCCCGCCGCATCATGTTCGGTTCGGACAACGTGCCGGCCGGTTGCGCCCACGGCAAATACATTGCCTATGCCCGCGCCTGGCGGCTGTACGACGGCCGCGAGCCCCTGGAACACTGCGACGCGCGCCCGGTGCCGGTGATTTACGAACAATTGCTCCAGCAGAAACGCGCGGCGGAAATGCTGGGATTGACCGCCGCGGAGATTGACATGATTTTCACCGGCAATGCCCGCGCATTCATCCGGAGCGCGGATGATGCCGGCGGCCGGCCGGATGCCGCGGCGGCGGCAAACGGAGTTTGACGGCCGGACCCGGCGAAAATCACCGCGCTTAAAATATTTGACAAGGGTGGACACCCAAGGTAATTTTGTGTTTTCAATCCGCCGGAATCCGGCTGCCGGTCCGGCTGGCATTAAATTGCGCAAGTCCGCCAGGGGAAAAACGACTGATGTGCGACAGGACATCACAGCTATACCGGCGCGCCATTGACCTGATCCCCGGCGGCGGCCAGCTTTTGAGCAAGCGGCCGGAACTATTCGCCCCGGAGCAATGGCCGGCATATTTTTCCCGTGCCGCCGGCTGTGAAATATGGGATCTGGACGGCCGGCATTATTACGATTTTTCGCACAACAGCGTGGGCGCATGCCTGCTGGGATACGCCCATCCGGCCGTCACGCAGGCGGTGATGCGCGTCATCCAGGATGGATGCATGTCATCGTTGAACCCGCCGGAAGAGGTGGACCTGGCCGAACAACTGCTGGCCATCCACCCCTGGGCGGAAAACGCGCGGTTCCAGCGGTCCGGCGGCGAAGCCATGGCCGTGGCCGTCCGCATCGCCCGCGCCACCACCGATCGCTCGGCGGTGGCCATAGCCGGCTACCACGGCTGGCATGACTGGTACCTGGCGGCCAACCTGGGCGATGATGACGCCTTGCGCGGCCTGCTGCTGCCCGGCCTCGAGCCGCGCGGCGTGCCGCGCGAATTGCGCGGCACCGCCATCCCGTTTGCCCATGGCGATCCGGCGGCGTTTGACGCGGTAATGGAAAAACACGGCCGCCGGCTGGCAGCGGTGGTGATGGAGCCATGCCGTCATCTGCCGCCGCCGCCGGGATATCTGGAACACGTCCGGGAGCGGACGCGGGCTTGCGGCGCGCTGCTGATTTTCGATGAAATCACCATCGGCTGGCGGCTGTATTGCGGCGGCGCGCATATGATGCTGGAAGTCCGCCCCGATATCGCCGTATTCGCCAAGGCCCTGGGCAACGGGCATCCCATCGGGGCCGTCATCGGCACGCGCGCCGCCATGGCCGGGGCGCATACATCCTTCATCAGCAGCACTTACTGGACCGACCGGGTCGGGCCGGCGGCGGCCCTGGCCGTCCTGCGGCAAATGCGCGCAACCAACGTGCCGGAACATATCAAACGCATGGGCGGCGCCGTGCAGGGAATATGGCGCCGGGCCGCGCGCAAACACGGCGTGCCGGCCGCGGCGCCGGACGGCTTCCCCTGCCTGGCCCGGTTGACGTTTGAAAATGATGCAAACAATGTCTTGCGGACATTGTTTACGCAGGAAATGCTGGCGCAGGGATTTCTGGCCGGCGCCGGATTTTATCCTACCATGGCGCATACCCCGGAACTGGTGGATAAATACGCCGCCGCCATTGACGCGGTTTTCGGCAAACTGGCGGAATACCGCGCCGCGGGCCATCCCGAAAAATTCCTGCGCGGTCCGCCGGCTCACAGCGGATTCCGCCGCCTGGTGCAATAGCCTTGCCCGGCCGGCCGTCTGCGCCAGGAAAACAGGTTCCAAAACTCAATTAGCAAGCAGGGAGAAAGATCATATGCAACCAACCTTGGTGGTGATGGCGGCCGGCGTCGGCAGCCGATTCGGAGGCTTGAAACAAATCGAGCCGGTGGGCCCTTCCGGTGAAATCATGCTGGATTATTCCGTGTTTGACGCCATCCGCGCCGGGTTCGGCAAAGTGGTGTTCATCATCCGCCGCGATATTGAAAAAGATTTTAAAGCCGTCATCGGATCGCATTTTGCCGGCAAGCTTGAGATTGCCTATGTGTTCCAGGAAAAAGACGCCTGCCTGCCGCCCGGTTTCATCGCGCCGCCCGAGCGCCTGAAACCATGGGGCACCGGCCACGCGATTCTTTGCTGCCGGGAGGCAGTGCGCGAGCCGTTCGGCGTGATCAATGCCGATGATTTTTACGGCCGGGACTCGTATCGCGTGCTGGCGGAATTCCTGTCGCGCAAGACCATTGACAGCAGCGACTACGCCATGGTTGGTTTCGCCCTGGCCAACACGCTTTCCGATCACGGCCACGTCACCCGCGGCATTTGTGAAGTGGACGCAAACCGGATGCTGCGCAGCGTCAAAGAACGGTTTAAAATCGAAAAAACGGCGGCCGGCGCCCGTTACGAGGACGAAAACGGCCAATGGCACGATTTGCGCGGGGGCGAGATTGCCTCCATGAATATGTTCGGCTTCACCCCTGCCCTGTTCCCGGAATTGGAGCGCAAATTCCCGGCCTTCCTGGCAAGCGCCCGCGGCAAGCCTAAGGCGGAATTCCTGATGCCGGCTATCGCCGATGAATTGATCCGGGAAAAGCGCGCCGCCCTGCGGGTGCTGGAAACCCCTGAAAAATGGTTTGGCGTGACATACAAGGAAGACAAGCCGATCGTCGCCGCCGGTATACGGCAATTGATTGCCCGGGGCCATTATCCCGCGCGGTTATGGCCATAGCGGCGGCGGCCGCCGTTTCAACTCCAGGTTCGCGCCCGCCGGGCGCCAGGGAAATTGACGGAAATGAACTGGCTCGACTGGATGGTAGTGGCGGCTTACATGCTGGGCATGCTGACCATGTCGGCCTGGCTGGGGCGCCGCCAGCAAGATGCGCGGGACTATTACGTCGGCGGCTATCGCATCGGCACACTCTCCATAGCGTTATCCACGATGGCCACGCAATGTTCGACCAACAGCCTGCTGGGGGCCCCGGCCTTCGTCATTGCCGTGGGCGGATTGCTCTGGCTGCAGTATGAACTGGCCGTCCCCCTGGCCATGATCGCCTGCATGCTGTTCCTGCTGCCTTTTTTCCGCCGGCAGCGGGTAGTCTCCGTTTATGAATACCTGGAACGCCGGTTCGGCCCCGCCAGCCGCACCCTGCTTTCGGTGCTGTTCCAGTTTTTGCGGGCGTTTTCCACGGGCGTGACGGTGTACGGCATTGCCCTGGTGGTCGCCAGCCTTACCGGCATATCCTTCCGGAGCGCCGTGCTGCTGATCGGCGGCGTCACAATTGCGTATGATTTTCTGGGCGGCATCCGCGCGGTAATTTACTCCGACGTGCTGCAAATGGCAATCCTCTACGCCGGTATTGCCGTTTGCCTGGCGTTTGCCGTCAACCTTGCCGGCGGCTGGAGCGAAGTGGCGCACCATTTCCCCGCGGCGCAGTCCCAAACGCTGGATTTTGCGGGATGGGGGCTGACGGACGGACGCATCTTCGCTTTCTGGCCGATGCTGCTGGGCGGCTTTTTTCTGTACTTAAGCTACTACGGCTGCGACCAGACCCAGGTGCAGCGCGAATTATCCGCGCGCGATGTAGATGCCGCCAACATGTCCTTGTTTCTGAACGGCATCCTGCGCTTCCCGCTGGTGCTGACCTATTGCCTGCTGGGCGCAGCCATCGGCGCTTACGCCATCCTCCATCCGGAATTCACCGCGCAGTTGGCCAATCCCGCCACCGGCGCCGTGGACTACAATCTTGCCGTGCCGGCGTTCTGCGTGCGCTACCTGCCGCACGGCGTGATCGGGCTGATCATGGCGGCTTTATTCGCCGCGGCCATGTCATCGCTGGACTCCACGATCAATTCCCTCTCCGCCGTGACCATGCGGGATATCATTGAACGTTTCCTGCTGCGACACCGTCTGGAAGGACGGCGCCAAATCCTCTGGGCCCGGCTGACCACCGTGTTCTGGGGCGGACTCTGCATGGCTTTCGCGTTTTGCGTGGGCGATATTTCCGTCTCCATCATCGAATCCATCAACAAAATCGGCTCGCTGGTCAACGGCCCGATCCTGGGGACATTTTTGCTGGCAACGCTTACCCGCCGCACCAACGACTTCGGCGCCGTCACCGGCATCCTGGCGGGATTCGCCGGCAATTGCCTGACCTGGATGTTTCTGCCGGGCGTGTCTTGGCTCTGGTGGAACGTCAGCGGCTGCCTGTTGACTTGCGCGGCAGGTTATGGCGCCAGCCATTGCTTTGGCGCGCGGCCAGCGCCGGGCGCTGTTGCCGACCTGGTCTTCCACCGGGATCGCCGCCGGCAATTCAATTACCGCCGGCATTGGGAAAGATACCAGTGGGCGCTGCTGGCCTATTTTGTCCTCATGCTGGCGGCGCTGAAAGGCATTGAAATCCTTTTCCGCGCCGGCGCGGCCGCGCCGCCGTAAGGCCGCCGATTCAGCCGGCCGGCCCCGCGGCGGCGCGGTCCAGCGA
>JAXGSX010000255.1:0-5424 GCA_040775225.1 Kiritimatiellia bacterium
CGGACTGGGCCCGGTCACGCTGGGATACTGCGTCCCGGAAATTGACGCCGCCATCGTCCAGCAAATGGCCAACGGCATTGTTTTCGGCCAGCCGCACCCGCTGGAAGGGCAGGTTGCGAAATTGCTCTGCGAAAACATCCCCTGCGCCGAGCGGGTGCGTTTCCTGAAAACCGGCGGGGAAGCCTGCGCGGCGGCCTTGCGCCTGGCGCGCGCTTTTACCGGCCGGCCGAAAGTGATGCAGATCGGGTACAACGGATGGCTGAACAGCGTCGGGCGGGGAGCGCTGGCGCTGCCGGGCCGTTCCGCCATGGCGGAAGCGCCCCCGGGCGTGCCGCTGGGTCTGGCGGAATCTTTCACCGTCTGCCGCTGGAACGATCTTGAAATGATTGAAGCCATCCTGGCCGCGCATCCGGAAGAATACGCGGCCATCATCATCGCCTGCGATTACCCGGGCCTGGCCCAAGGCCAAACCTTTTTGCCCGCCGTGCGCCGCCTGACCAGCCGCTGCGGGGTGTTGATGATCATGGATGAAATTGTCACCGGGTTCCGCCTGGCCTTGGGCGGCGCCCATGATTATTTCAATTTCAAGCCGGACATGGCGGTGTTTGCCAAGGGCATGGCCAACGGCATGCCGCTTTCCGCTTTCGTCGGCCGCACGGCAGTGATGGACACCCTGAGCAAATGCACGGTTTCATCCACCTACGGCGGCGAAACCCTGTCATTGGCGGCGGCGGAAGCCTCAATTAACTTTTATCTTGAGCATGACGTTTGCGCGCACCTGTGGCGCGCCGGGGAAATGATGTGGGGCGGGTTGCAGAAAATGTTCGACGCCCGCGGCATCGGCATTGCCGTCAAGGGACTTTGGCCATGCCCGCGGCTTGCTTCCGCTGACCCCGATCTGATTCCAAGATTCATGCGCGCGGCTTACGCCAGCGGTGTAGCGCTTTACGGCGTTTCTTACGTGAATTATGCGCACAAGGACAGCGACATCGCCGAGGCGCTGGAACGGCTGGACAGAGCCATCCGAACACTGTAAAGGAACCAGCAAGTGCCTATCGCCTCCATCCGCAAAAAACTTGCGCCGCCCTGTCCGGTGATTGACTTCCATGTGCATCCCTGGAGCGCCGTCGGGGTGCGGCTGGCCGATACGCCGGAAGACAATGCGCGGTTGTTCCTGGAGGCGGCGGATGCCGCCGGCGTATCGCAAATGGTGGCGCATGACGTCGGCAACGATAATCTGCCCAGTCCGGCTCCGGCGGATCTCACGCGCATCAACGATTTGCTGCTGCGGGTATGCGCGGTTGACCCGGCGCGGTTCATCCCGTTTGCTTATCTTAACCCGGCGTTTCCGGACGAATCCCTGCGCGAACTTGACCGATGCATGGGCCATGGCATGCGCGGCATCAAGCTATGGATCGGCCGGCGGATCAACCATGCCGGCGGACTGATCATCGCGCGGCGCGCGGCGGAATTGGCAGTGCCGATCGTCCAGCACTGCTCCGATCGCCCCGGCGGCAACCTGCCGGGCGAAACATCGCCGGCCGATGCCGCCGAACTGGCCGCCATCTGCCCGGATGTCAAGCTGGTTTTGGCCCATTTGAACAACATCGGCTTGCGGGGCATCGAGATTATCCGTCCGTATAATAACATTCTGGTGGACACTTCCGGCGGCGACCCGCTGGCCGGCTTCGTCCGCGCGGCGGTTGACCGGCTGAGCGCAGAGCGGGTGGTGTTCGGCTCCGACATGCCCTGCCGGTGTTTTGGCAGCCAGTTGGGCAAGGTGCTGAACGGGGCGCTGACGCCCGCCGAACAGGAGCAGATTCTGCGCCGCAACGCCGAATCGCTGTTGAAGTTGCAATGACCTGGGCAAATTTAACAACTAACGTTGTGAATGATTCCGGATTCAGGAGTCAGAATTCTGAATTGACAACCTTGAATACCAAACTAATGTGAAAATATTCGACTGCAGTTGCTTTTACGGAACCTGGCCGGCATATCCGGTCAGGGGCGCGATTGCCGAAGTGGCCGCGGAACTCCGGGCCCATGGGATCACGGATGCCTTGATCAGCCCCCTGGCGGCAGTCTGGTGCCGCAACCAGCAGGCCTACAATCGCGAGTTGCTGGAAATAACCCAGCCCTATCCCGGGATGCATCCCGTGCCGGTGCTGGATCCGACACTGCCGACCTGGCAAGCCGAAGCCGCGCTCATGCTCCGGGATTCGCGGGTCAAGGCCTTCCGGATTTTCCCGAATTACACCGTCTTCAACCGGGAACGCCGGGATTCCCTGGCGGATTTCCTGGCAGGCTGCAGCCGGTCAAGTATCCCCCTGATTGTCCAGCGCCGGATGGAGGATTCCCGCTACAATCATCATCGCGCCGGCGTGCCGGATACTGACATGAATCACATCCTGGGCATAGCCGCGCAACTGCCCGGATTGAAACTGATTTTGGGAGGCATGTCTTCCGGCGTCAACGCCGCCAGGATTTTGAAGCACCCCGGCATCTACCTGGACACCTCGCAGATGGACGGCTGGCGCTGCATCCGGCGTCAAATCGAGCAGGGCCTGCTTCCGCGGCTCTTGTTCGGCACCCATATGCCGCTGTTCGAGACTGCCGCGGCCTTCGGGCGCGTCCTGCACGACGTATCCGACGCCGAAGCCGAACAGATTCTTTACGGCAATGCCGCATCGCTGCCATGGCCGGCCGCATTATGACGCGCCGCTGCCGGCTTGGCGCGACAGCCCGCTGCCATGCAGGCACCGGGCAACCTTGCCGGGTTCCATGGTGATTAATCCGCCCATTGGGCCGTCTCGAAGCGCTCGTGCAACACGGGCCGGAAACGTTCAATTTCCCAGTCTGCGGCCGCGATTTCAACAATGACCGGCAAATCCGCGCACAGGCACAGGGATGCTTGCCGGGCGAATCCTGCCGGCCGGACCGAAGCCCATGCTGTCCCGCCAGGCCGTTGCGCCCGCCGGGCCGAATTTCCGGGCTTCGCCAACCACGGCCCCTCCCAGGGCGCCGCATGTTGCTCCCGACCGGCTTCACCCAGACACAAAACCCATGAAATAAATATGATTATAATTATTATTTAGTATTGATTATTTTTTACCGCTTTGTTATCCAATAGGCATAAGGAAAATTGATCAACCAGGCGATGCGGCGGAGGGTGCCGGCCGGTGGTTGCGCGGCCCGGCCTCACGCCATCCATTACCGGGAGCGGATATGATCGGATTAAAACGCCATATTGTTGAATTAGCCGACCATGATCCGGGATGGGGCAGATTGGGGGTTGAAGCCTGCCAACTCGTCAAAGATGCCTGCTCAAATCTCATTGCTGACGTGCAGCATGTTGGCAGCACGGCCGTTCCCGGCCTGCCGGCCAAGCCGGTGCTCGACCTGGCGGCCGCCGTAACCGCCCTCGATATAATGCCCCGGCTGTCTGAAAAACTGTCGGCCATAGGATACGTCTACGAGGGCGACTGCGGCGATGCAGGCGGTCGCCTGTTTGTCCTGTATTCGGAACCGGACATACGCATCATCCATTTGCACGTGGTCGAGCTTGGCGGCGCGCAATGGAAAGACTACCTGCGTTTGCGTGAAATTCTCCGCCAGGATTTCAAGGTGCGGAAACGCTATGCCGGCCTGAAATTGAATCTCTGCCGGCGATTTCCCAATAACCGCGGCGCTTATACGTCCGCCAAGCACGCCTTCATCCGTGAAATCCTGGATTCAGACCTCGACCCGGAAATCCCGACCCATCCTCCAACTCCGCCGCTCCCGGGATAAAAAACGTTGAGTCCTGGAGCAGCCGGCTGGCGTCAGGCCTGTGCCGGCCGTCTGCCGCCCGCGGCCAATGCGGCGGCCATAACCTGGATGCGTCATGCTCCCCGCCGTTTACCGCGGAATTCCGCGCTTGACCGGCCGGATGGCATAACATAAATTAACCGTCCATGCACAACCACTCAGGTCAGTCAAACCCGGGCCGCGCGGATGTGTTTTTCTGGTTAACCTCCGCGTTGTTAATTTTCTGGAATCTCGGCGCGCGCGCTTTATGGGGCGCGGAAGGACGCTGGGCGGAAGTGGTCCGGGAAATGATCATTTCCGGCGATTTTTTCCATCCGACCATTGCCGGGTTGCCTTACTTTGACAAGCCGTTGGGGAGTTACTGGCTGATCGCCCTGGCGTCGCTGTTCACCGGCTTGAACGAATGGGCCGTGCGTCTGCCCAGCGCGCTCTGCGCTCTGGCCGCACTGGGGGCCGTGCGGCGCTTGGGTTCCCAACTCTGGGTGCCGGCGGCCGGCTGCCTGGCGGGATGGATTCTGCTTACCGCGCAGGGTTTTTTGTTCTGGGCGCGCGTCGGCGCGGCGGACATGGCCAATCTTGCCGGCATCATTATGGCCGTGGCCTGGTACTGGCAGCGGCGTGAGCGCGCCGATTGCCCTTCCTTCCTGGTTTTCTACCTGCTGCTGTTCATCGGCGCGCAGATGAAAGGGCTGACGGCCATCATTGTGCCGGCGCTGGCGGTCGCGCCGGACTTGCTGCGGGAACGGCGCTGGCGGCGCCTGCTGGGCTGGCGGCACTGGCTGGCGCTGGCCATCGGTTTGCTGGTTTACATCCTGCCTTTCCTGTATGCGTCTTTTTCGCGCGCCGATTATTCTTCCAGCGGCGTCGCCCTGGTCATACGCGAAAACATCCAGCGCTTTTTCGATCCATTCGACCATATCGAGCCTTTTTATATTTACCTCAAACACATCCCGGTGCTGTTTTTGCCATGGTCGCCGCTGCTCATCGCCGGCCTGGCCCATTCGGCCCTGCGCCGCGGAAGGTTGCACTATGCCTGGCCTGACCGATGGCTGGCATGGGCGATGCTCTTGATTTTTCTTTTCTTCTCCGCCTCCGGTTCGCGCCGGAGTTATTACATACTTCCGATTTTACCTTTCTGCGCGCTATTCTGCGCCAACTGGATTCTGAGCCTGGGCCCGGCCGGCCAGAAGCTCCTGGGGCAATTTCACACGTGGCTGCTGGCGCTGGCGACTACCGCCGGTCTGGCGGCGGCGGCGGCGCGGCCTCTATACTTGCATCGGGCCAGTCCGGCATGGCCCGATGGACTGGGTTGGATCATCGCCGGCGCCGGTGCGCTGCTGGTGCTGGCCTGGCTGCCCCGTCTTACGGGTCCGGAGTTCTGGCGGAAAGCGGCCGGCTTGCCGCCAGGCATCATGGCCTGGACAGCCACTATGCTCGTTGGCCTGGGCGGTTACTTTTGCGTCATGCAGCCGATGCTGGAACAATACCGCACGGAAAAAGACTTCGCCCTGGCAATCAAAGCTACCGGCCGCAACGCCGCCCAGACCGCCTTCTTCGAGGATTACCTTGAAAACGTTGTTTTTTACATGGATATGACGCCGCCCGATCACCGGGTGA
>JAXGSX010000256.1:0-5423 GCA_040775225.1 Kiritimatiellia bacterium
CGCGCGCCCGCGCGCATAATCGCCGGCCGTCACGCCGGGCATGCCGCTCCAGGCCGGCCCGCGCGGCGCATGCATGCAAACGCCTTCGATGGACGGCAGCCTGGACACCAGCAACTGCAGCGCGGCGTAGCCGGTGATCACCGGTTCGACGACGAACCGCGCTTCGGATTGCCTGCGGAACATGCGGTACAGAATTTCCATATCCCACAACATGGTTTGCGCCACGCCCTGCGGCGCATCATCGTCGCAACCGCTGTATTGAACGCCCGTATAACCGCGGAAACGCAAACGAATCCGGGGATTGCCCTTGATTGTCCGGAAGATTTCATTCAAACGCGCATCGCCCAGGTCGTCCCAATCATGGCCCGCGCCCAGCCGCGCGATCAAGGCCACCAGTTCATGCGGCCGGACGGTTAATACGGTGTCGGGTTGATGCATCTTGCAAAACCTTCATTTATGGGCATGGTTAAAAAGCGGGCAACAGAAGGCTCACCATAGGTTCGCCCTCCAGGGACATTCTATCAATAACGCCAAGGTTCGCCCCGCAAATCATTCCTCAAATTCCGTCGGTGTATCCCCGGCCTCCAGTTGGACGGCATCCACCCAGAGCGCCGCATCCCGCGGCGCATAAAGACGGATGGTGTTGTACATGTCCAGCCGCCCGGAGGTCGGCGCCGCCGCCAGCGGCGCGGAATACCGGGCCCATGCGGCAGTCAGCTTGAATTTTCGCGGCTCGCCCAGCGCGCCCGGATTGCACTCGACTTCCGCGCCTTCCCGGTCGGCGCGCATGTAAGCCGAAAAAACCATCGCCTGCGGCTTTGTGACGCCGGGGGCGATGTAACACTCAATAAAGCCGCGACCGGCCAGCCGCATGCTGACCTTGCCATGCCATGGATTGTCTTCGTCCAACCCCCACAAAGCGCCGGGCTGCCCGATGCGGGGCCCGGGCATGTAAGTCGGCCGGTAATAATCCGGTAAACCGGGCAGCGTGGCTTGCTCGAAACTCGGGTTGGGCAGGATGTTTTTCCGATCCGGCCGCCCGGAGCGCGGGATGGCCGCGGCGGTGTATTCCGGCGCCGCTTCCTCCGGATGGGCGGCCATGGACAAAGTCAATTTTATCGGGCCGGCGGCGTCGTGCTGACGGCTGATTGTATAGGCGCGCACCCCGTAAGCTTCCAACCGATCTTTAAAGCCTCCATTTAACGCGGGGTATATTTTGCTGTTGCCCGGCGCGAACATCCGGCTGACCGCGCCAGCCGCATCCAGCATGGGCGCGGCAAATTCCGCGTCCACCGGGTAAGGCCGGCAATTGGCGGCCAGCAGGATGAAACCGCCGGCGGGATCGGCCAGCAGCCGCGCGTGAATATCGGGATATTTTTTATTGGCATAATCCATGGCGCCCGGATTGTATTGAATCTCCTGCGGCACTTCCGGCGCGACCATTGCCGGCCCCAGCGTTTGCATTTGCCGCGCCAATTCCGCCAGGGATGCGAACGAACTCTGGTGCGTGAAAGGATAACAGAAATAAAACAAGCCCTTGGCGCCATGGATCAGCAGCAGGTAGGTCTGGCAGAACTGTTCCGCGGGAGTCAGGTAGCGCTGGTGCATGCCGCTCCAGCGCTCGCCCACCGGCACATGCACCACCGGCTTGCGGCCGGCGCGGGCGCGCTGCTCGAACATGTAGTGCATGTTCACTACATGCAGCGGGCTGCCGGCTTCGCCGGGATGGCCCGGAATCCAATACGGATCCGGTCCGATCGTATCGCAGAAATCGAATTCCTCCGCACCGGCCAGCGCGTGCATCGGGTGGTAGCCGTCTTCCGCGTAAACCCGGTTGTACAAATCCAACCCCTGCACCCACTGATCGAAATACCGCGCGCTGAAGGCCTCGTCAAAATTACTGTAAGCCAGCAGGTTGTCGCAATCCCGGATGGCGCGGACCCCCTCCAGCATTTCCGGCAGCGCCTGGGCATAAGCCGCGGCGAAAATGGCGGATTTTTCCGCCGGCGAGAAATCGCGCAAGGCGCGCTTATCGTCCGGGCGGGGTTGAATGAAATCCCTGATATAATATTGATAGGGCGGCTTGCCGCCCTGGATCAAGGCCGCCTTGATCCGGGTCAGCGGCACCTGCCGGCAGAAATCTTCCACCGGCATCCACATCAAGAGATTGAATTCCCGTGCCAGGTCCAGGTAGCGCCGGCCATCTTCCGGCTTGATCTTGCTCCACCACATCAGGATATTGTGTCCGGCCTCAGCGACTTCGCGCATGTTGGAACGGTTAGTGCTGCTGAAAATCAGGCCGAACGGAAAAAACGGCCGGCCATTGCGCAAAATCACCCGGTTGACATGATCAATCTTAATTTCGCAGCCCGGCTTGGGCGCGCGGCAGACCACCCGCGCCTCTTTTTCGAACATCACTCCGCCATCCGCGCGGCTGATTTCCACCCGCAAGTCATGCGCGCCGGCCGGAAGACGCGCGCGTTCGACGCTCAGGCAGGTCATGGGCGTCACCTTGTCCGCCAAGGCCAGCCTGTGTCCGGTTTTGTCTTTCAATTCCGCGCGCAGGCCTTGCAGCGCTCCGTCCGGCAAACCCAATTCGCACCATACCGCCACCTCCGGCTCATCCGTAAAATAACTGCGCGCCGGGTACACTGAAAGCAACGTCAGCGCCGAAGTATCGGTTATTAAATCCCGCTGCCAGACTTCGCCGGACGCCGGATCTTCCAGCAGCACCTCCACCGACCGGCTGGCCGGGTTGGACACCGGCACGTCAATGACCACCCCGGTTTGCGCCATCGGCGCAAGTTCCACCAGACGCTCAATCCGGTTGACATCGCCGGACTTGGGCCGATCCAGCACGGCCACCAGCACGGCGCCCTGAACTGCGCTGTGATTGGAAACATCCACCGCCGCCGGATAATGGAGCCGGCCGTTGTCCGACGCATAGGCGCCAACCGCCGGGCGGCTGGCCAGGGCCGGCAGAAACGCCGGCTGCACCGCCATCCCCGCCAGGTCCGGCAACGCCAGGCTGCCGAACCGGTCCGGTTCGTGGAAGCCGCCCTTTAACGGTCTCCAAGTCAGCCATGCGCGCCGCATATCAACCTGGATGCCCTGAGGATCTATCACCGGCTCCAGCACGTTCAGGCACACATTCATCCGCACCCGGTCCGGGGCGCCGTATGAAACCAGCAGGGAGAGCGGGATCGCCAATTCCGCCGTCCAGCCGGTCGTGGTGACCTGCGCAGCGGAGCGCCATGGACCATTCCACGCGCGGTCGCGCAGGCCGCCGCGATCGGCGCGCTGCTCGGCTTTGATGCCGGCGGCGCTCAGGATGTAATGGAAATAACGTTCCCCGTTTGTTCCAGGATCGAGGAAAAGTTCCAGGGAATCGTCATGCGACAGGTCGCCGTCATGTTCCCGGCAATTCAGCGTCAGCCGGCTGGGCGCCGGATGCCGGACTGCCACGGCGAAATACAGCCAGGTATCGTCATGCGCTGTCCAGACACGATGTTCCTTTTTGACCGCCGGCGCTTTCAGCGAAACAAATTCCGCGATCGCCGGCTCGCCGGACCAGCACTGGTCGTCCAGCATGCCGTTGATCACGGGAGGATGCGTCACGGCGCGCGCAATTATGCCATCCGCCGCGGACATGTTGCCCGCGACTAACAAGCCGCAGAAAAATCCCAATATGTATTTTTTAGTCATGGTTCAATCACGGCATGTTAAAGAATAACCGATACGAACGGCTCAGCTCAGCTTCGCCCTCCATTATTCGTTCATAAATTCCGGCGGACAATCCTGGCGGGCCGCCTGTCATCCTGCCTTGGAGACGGGACGCCCTCGTCCCGTTCCCATGCCGGTACTGCGGCGCCCCGTCCTCCGGCGCGCATCCTGCCGCATGCGGTTAATGAATGCCGAAAAACGTTCCCCGGGGCACATGCTCATAACAGCCCATGTCCACCATGCGGGTAATCCGGTCCAGGCGCAGGCGCCCGTCCAGGTCAAATCCCTGCGCCATCCAGGATTCATTCGTCCCGGCGTTGATCCCGGCAGAGCCGGACGCAAGCCGGTAATCGCCGCCAGCAAAATCGTCGAATTCCGGCGCATTGGTGATGTTGTGCTGGCCGGCGATGGACAAATCTCGCGACGTGCAGCAGTAATGGAACGAATTGGTGGCGGCAGTCTGGTTCAGCGGATACACCCCCACGTCATTATCAGCCGCCACGCTGGCGCGGTTGGAATAAATTATGGTATTGATGAAATAATTAGTGGATATCACCCAGATTCCGCCGCCGGAACCGGACCCCGATTCGTTGTCCGCGAATGTGCAGGACCGGATGCTGCCGTTGCTGACGATCATGTTATCCGCATAGAGTCCGCCGCCATGGTTGGAAGCGACATTACCCGCCACCAGGCAGTTGATCAGCGTCCCGCCCAGGGCCAAATGCGCCCCGCCGCCATAATACCAACTGGTATTGCTGACGATGCTGCAGCGTATGAGCAATCCGCCCTGCGAAGCATAAATTCCCCCGCCCAGGCTGTCGCTGTTGGTGCTGCCAAGATTGCCTTCTATGACGCAGTTGGACACCACCCCGCCGCGATATAAGATAATCCCGCCGGCATTCTTGGCCGACTGGTTGTACCGGATCGTGCTGTTGACGATTTGCACTTCCTCCGGCGCGGCGCCGGAACGCGTGACATACACCCCGCCGCCGCCCTGGTTGCCCAATCCGTCGCAGCGGTTGTACTCGATCGTGCAACCATCCACCAGCGCGCCGCCCAATCCGGCGCCGATGCCGATTCCACCGCCGTCACGGTTGGTTGACCAGTTATGCGTAATGATGCAATTCCGGACAATCTGCGTTGCCTGGGCGCTCAGGTAAAGTCCGCCGCCGGTGCCGGAGCCGCCGGTCCGGTTGTTGCTGATGACGCAATCAATCACCAGGGCGCCGGGCGAGCCCACATCGCGCAGATACACGCCGCCGCCGCTGCCGGCTATCGGCATCGCGGAGTTGGCCGTAATCGTGCAGCCGGTCAAAATCCCGTTGGCGCTGACCGTTACGCCGCCGCCGCTGCCGGCGGAATTATTGCTGATGACACATCCGCGGACGACCCCGAGCTGCATGTATATCCCGCCGCCGCCATGACTGCTGCGGTCCGCCTTGTTGCCGGCAATCAGACAATCGGCGACAATCCCGCCCACGGTATAAGTGGCGTTCGGACCGCTGCGCATATAGATGCCGCCGCCGCGGGGATCGGCATCGTTGGTGTAAACGACATTTTCAATTATGCAACTGTTATAAACCGCGCCGGTGCCGTACATCCAGATGCCGCCGCCGCCTTCACCGGTTGCAGTGCCCTCGACGTGATTGGCCTTGATCAGGCAGCCGGTCACCGTGCCCCCC
Organism: Kiritimatiellia bacterium; assembly: GCA_040775225.1. GTDB lineage: Bacteria > Verrucomicrobiota > Kiritimatiellia > JAAZAB01 > JAAZAB01 > JAXGPF01. The sequence continues at coordinate 5,406 of JAXGSX010000256.1, forward strand.
GGCGAGGAAATATAAACG
>JAXGSX010000257.1:0-5415 GCA_040775225.1 Kiritimatiellia bacterium
GCGGCTGCTCCATAACGCCGAGTGGCGCGACGACTGCCGGCGGACCGATCGCGCCGGCGGCGCGGAATTTCACCTGCGCAGCGCGGCGCCGGTGGCCGCCTCGGCCGAACAATGGGAGCATCTGGAAAGTTCCGCCTGCCCGTTCTTCCTGCGCCAGACGCGCGCCGGTTCGTTTCCGGCCGGGCAGACGCTGGATTTCCAGAATCTTTTGTTTGTCCGCGGGCCGGGCGAGGCGGCCGATTTCACTCCCGTGCGCGTGGATGCGTGGACGGTGTTGATCAAAAGCGCGGGGCAGGGGGCGGCCCTGGCGGGGATCGGCACGGGCGGCCCTAACTTCCTGGGCATCACCGCCAATCCCGGCTGCGTTTATGTGATTATGCCCGACCGACTGTATCTGTCCAACAGCAAGCAGTTATCCATCAAGTCCACCGCCGTATATGCCGCGGACTCCATTCAAACCATTGAAATTGACCTGGCAACGGGCGCCGGCCGGACCGGGGCGGATGCCGCGGCACTGTTCACCGCCGCGCGCACATGGGAGTTGCCGCCGCCGCAGGCCGTGCCGGCCGCCTTAAAAATCGATCCCAGCCGCGCCGCCGCGCGGGGCCGGTATGTGGGGGCCTAGCCGGGCCGGCGGGCGGCTTACCCCGCCGCGGGCCCCGGCCGGATGGGTGCTCCGGCGCAGACTGCCCCGGGGTTCAAGATCATTGACGTCAATCCCGATGCCTGCCGGGCGGCGCGGAAAATCCCCGGGGTGGCCTTTCATAGCGCCGGGATTGAAGGGCAGCCGGCCATTGCGGTCGATGGCATCAGGGAGCCGGTGGCGCGCGGGCGCCTGGCGTGGCCGGCGGACGCCCGGCCGGAACTGCAATTGCGCCTGCCCGCGCCCCAGGCGCTGGACAAAATGCTGGTGTACTTTTACGGGCGGATTCCCGATTTATCCGCGCCGGAGCGGCGCCCGGTAAAAATCGAGGCCGGCGCGGCTGGCGACACCGCCGGCCGGCGCGAGTTCGACGCGTTGTGGGAATATTTCCCCGTCTATAAAATCAGCAACAAGGGCAAGGCCACGGCCCTGAGCTGCCTGAGCGTGGATTTGAATGGCATCGCGGGCTCAAATTTGCTGGTAAAACTGCCTTTCACTGCGCCGGCCTCCTACTTGAGCTTGAAGGAAATTGAATTGTACGGCCGGGAATCCGCCGGCGCGCCGATAGACCTGGCATCGGCCTCCGATTTGGAAGGCGATGGGCGGATGGAAATCGTTGCCCTGTATAAAAACGAGGCCGGCGCGGGAGTCTTGAAAGTGTTTGATGAGAACGGCTGCGAGTTGTGGCGCAAAACGGCGCGCGGCGCATTCTCCTGCGCCGCCACGGGCGATGTCGCCGGAGACGGCCAGGAAGAAATCATGGCGTCTTCCGAGGATTACCGGGTCTGGCTGTGGGCGGCGGATGGGACTCTGATCTGGGAAAAGAATCTGGAGGACTTGGGCGCGCAAAGCGGTAAAAAACACTGGCCTTACGGCGCGGCGCCGACCGGCGTAGGCTTATGGGCGCCGGCGCCGGACAAAAAGTTTATCATTGTCGGCGGGTACTGCCATTTTGCTTTGCTGGACGCGGATGGCAACGTCCAGGATAATTGCACAATAGACGGCCGCTACGTCCGCGCCATCCTGAAAAAGCAGCCGGACTTGCAAGGCGGCGGACGGCGCGCCGCGTTTCTGCTGCAGCAGGTCAACAACAGTTGGCCGGGCGACGTCAATATCATCCAGATGGATGCGGCGGGAAAATTAAGCGCATTTTCATACGGCGCCTTGATTCCCGACGGCCGGTTCGCCGCCGATTTGACGGACGAAAATCCGCCGCGTTTGTCCGTCATCGGGCCGCGCGGATTCGGGTTTTATAAAACCGATACAGGCCTGAGTGGCTCGGCCAGATATACCCTCCCGGAATGGCGCCAGGTCTTTACCCGCCCCATTTCCGCCGGGGCGTTGGCGGACATGAATGGCGACGGGAAACTGGATTTTGCGGTCGGCGGCAGCGATGGGTTCATCAGCGTGTTTAACCGGGACGATGGCCGCCTGCTGAACCGCCTGGCGCTCGGCTGCCCCGTGCGCGACATGCTGCGCCTGGCGACCGGCGGCGGCGCCCGGCTGGTGGTTGCCACCGAGGCCGATATCCGGGGGTACGACCGGGATTTGCGCGAGATTGCCGTCGCGCCATTAACTTGTTTGAAACTGGTTTCGCTACGCGCAGATCAGGGCCGTTTCGCAGCTTTCATGCGTGATGGCGGCATGCAGATCGTCGAACTGGAGTAAAAGCCGGCAAGGCCTTGACGGAGGTGCAAACCTAATATAATCGATCATATTTCAAAAGTCTCAAAATGAATAATTTATACATGACAACATAAATAATGCAGTATGGCTAATGATTGTCATTCCGAGCGAAGTCGAGGAATCTTAAGTATTATTACCTAGTTGATATCCCTCGGCTTCGCTCGGGATGACAGAATATTGCGTTATATCTGACGCTATGAATATTTTGCTAAAAATTGAAAATTTGTTGGCTTTACGCCATTTTTTATTTGTCACATATCTATAATGGACAATTAGTTGCACGCAATGAAGTCGCACAAACACGGAAAATTTACAACCAGGGGGACTTTGGAAAAGCAGTCAACGTTCTTAGTTTTCTGAACTGGAGGACATGATTGGCAAGTTAAGCAAAAAATATCGGGATTTCATTTAAACGTGCGAATTGAACGAAATAGACACGATTGGATTGTCAGCACAATTTTGAAACATCAAATTTTAATAGACTTTTGAAAGTTACTCAGTAAAACAAAACAACAGGAGGATTGGATCATGGAATGTTTCTGGGCGCGGATCGGTGCGGGCGATTTCCCGAAGTTATGTAAGGCGAGCAAGGGCGTGGCGGTGCTGCCGCTGGGGTGCCTGGAAACCCACGGGCCGCATCTGCCGCTGGGGTCGGACGGCCTGGCGGTGGATGAAGCCATGCGCCGCCTCGCTCAAAGGGAGACGGTCGCCATCCTGCCGACGCTTTACTACAACGTCGTCACGGGCGCCCCGGCCGGCACGGGCGGGGTGCATATCAAGCAGGACGTGATGTTCATGCTGCTGGAAAACATCTGCGACGAAGCGGCCCGTAACGGCTTCACCAAAATCTGCCTGGGCAACGGACATGGCTGTTATATCGGCTCGATTTTCCCAGTCCGCATCCTGGAAGCGGGCAAGGATTACACTATTTACAACATCCCTCCCTACGCCGGAAAATTCAAGGAAATGGCGCAGATGGATCAAGCCGCGCATTACGGCCATGCCTGTTCGGTGGAAACCAGCATGGTTATGGCGTCCGGCGACGGACTGGTGCACCTTGAAAAAATGAAGAAAAAATCCTTCCCCATCAACCGGGTGCCCGATATCGGCGTGGCCACGGTGCCGGTCAGGTGGGCCATGCAGTATCCGGAACTGTGCGTGGGCGAGCCGCACTCGGCGTCCAGGAAAAAAGGGGAAACCTACATGAACATGTGGGTGGATGAGCTGGTCGCGACCTTGCGCAAAATCAAGCGCGACCAGACGGTGCCCGCCGCGTTTCAACGCGTCATACGCAACCATCGCGCAATACCGCGCCATCATGGCGTCGCAAAATGTTGAAGCCATGAAGTTTGCTCTTGCCATAGCGGCACAAGGCCTGACCGCCTTAGCGGCCGCCGGGATTGTGCTGGATGAAGAACGCGATGCCATCCGCCTCACGGATTACCCGCCGGAGGCGCCCTGCACGCTGGCGCGCATCCATGCCGCGGATCGCGCGTTCGGCTGGCAGCGCGTGCAGTACGATCCTACGCGGGATACTTACACCATCGCCGGCTCGCTGATTGTGGGCGCCAACGATGAATGGGGCGCCACGCGATCGTGCGGCTCGGAGACGGCGCTGCAGATCGGCTCGCCGGAACATCCGCGCGAAACCTTGATCATGCGCGGCAATCTCTACGTTTCGCCGTACTGGATTGCCAGTGAAAATCCCGGGGAATACTGGAGCGCGGCGCGGAAAAAAAACCTGTTGGTCATCGGCGATCAAGCCGACACCAATGTCAATGCGGCGTTAATATTCGCCTGCTGCACCAATGAGCATTACACGCTTTACTGCGGGCGCTTGCCCTGGAAGACGGCGGCGCAGTTCGGCGGCGGCCTGCATGTATATAACAGTGAAATTGCGGCGCTGCACCCAGGCGCCTCGGGCCTGATCGGCGACGCGGAACGCGGCGACATGCATCTCCCGGGCGGCAGCGTGCTCGTCAATGCACGCCTGGCCGATGTGCGCGGGGGACTTGCCGGCCTCCAGAACAACACCAAGTTAAAGGATTACCGGCTGCAAGACACACGCTTTGAGCGCATCGGTGCTGTCCTGGTCAATGGCATTCAGGAGGCGGTTGGTTGCACCTTTGCAGACTGCGGCACGGCGGTGCTCGATCAGGGAGGCTTGCGCGCCGTACTGCGCAATTGCCGGTTCCGCAGCAACGATTGCAACTGGGCGCTGATTTATAATGCCCGTCTTACGCTGGTGGATTGCGAATGGTCCGCGCCGCGCAAAGGCGACCATTATCGCACCTGGATCAATCGCCAGAGCGTTAAACAATATCCGCGGCTGACGGTATCCCGACACCTGGTTGTGGAAGTCCGGGAAGCATCGGGCACCCCGTTGGCTGATGCCGAGATTCGCTGGCGCGCGGAAGCAGACGCGCCGGAGAGGGATTTACCGCGGCAATCCTTAATCTGCCGTACCGGCGCCGACGGGCGTACGCCCGCCCCGGGCATGCCCGGGGCGCTGGCGCTGGCGGCTTACACTGAAACCGCAACGGACAAACCGGATACTCCGGCGCCGGCAAGATTCCGTTATGTTTTGACGGCGGAAAAAAACGGACGCCGGACGGAATTTGCCGGTTTTGTGCCGGATGCCGGACGGAACCATGTGGTATTGACGCTGGGCGATGCGCCGTAATCGCATCACTCGATACAAAAGGAGGGCAGGTTTATGCAACGCTCGTGGCAACCTGTGTTATATTCCGTGTGTTTGTGTTGCGCCACTGTGGATGTATTTGCCGGTGAGCCGACGGCGGCCCGGGCGGACTTCACCGCCGCGCCGCCGGTACTGGACGGTAAACTGGACGACCCATGCTGGTCGCAAGCGGCCAGGCATGGCGGTTTTCACATTCACAAATCCGGCGGAAAATTATTGGAAGAGACGACTTTCCAGACGGCTTATGACAATACCTGGCTGTATTTTGCCGTGCGATGCCGCAACGAAAATTTGCACCGGTTCATGCCGAAACACCAGAATCCTGAAGATCCGGTAAGCACGGACGACAGCGTGGAGTTGTTCCTCGACCCGACTGGCGCCGGCC
>JAXGSX010000258.1:0-5351 GCA_040775225.1 Kiritimatiellia bacterium
CGTTGGCGGAGCATTGATGGGATATCTGCTCGTCATGCCGACCGCCCTGCGGCTGATGCTGGGGCTGCACGCCTGGCTGGGCATCCGCGCGGAATGGACCATCACCAGTTACGTGGCGTTTACCGTGCAACTGCTGCTGGGATTCGGCCTGGCCTTTGAACTGCCGGTGCTGCTGCTGGCCCTCGGGCGGATCGGGGTAGTCACCAGCGGAATGCTGGCCAAATACCGCCGGCATGCGATAGTGGCGATTTTCATCCTGGCGATGGTGCTGACGCCGCCCGACGTGGCCTCCCAGGTTTTGATGGCCATTCCCATGTTGCTGTTGTACGAGCTGTGCATCTGGATCATCCGCGCCTGGGAACGCGTCCGCGCCCGGGAAGCAGACGCGGGGATTGATTAACGCCGGATGATCGTTTGGAACAGGAGAGGGTGATGGAACAATATACACGACCGGATTGGGACGCCTACTTCATGGAAATCGCCGAGGTGGTCAAGCGGCGCGGCAACTGCCGGCGGCGCCAGGTGGCCGCGGTAATCGTCAAAAACCACCGCATCATCTCCACCGGCTACAACGGCACGCCGCCGGGCATCCGCAACTGCTGCGACGGCGGATGCCCGCGCTGCGCGGCGGAAGACGTGCCTTCCGGCGCCAGGCTGGATGAATGCATCTGCGCCCATGCCGAGGAAAACGCCATTGTGCAGGCGGCCTATTACGGCGTGGCCCTGGAAGGCGCAACGCTCTACTGCACCATCAGCCCCTGCCTCGCCTGCGCGCGCATGATCATTACCGCCGGCATCAAGGCGGTGATCTTCGGCCAGGAATACCATTTTACCGAACAGGCGGCGGGCTTGCTGCGCGAGGCAGGCGTCAATTGCCGCCAATTCCGCCCTTAGAACCGCAATTCCACCCGCGCCCGGCCGGCAAACGGCCTGACCGTCACCGTCTCGGCAGCCGGATCGTAATCGCCGCCGGCGCAGGACGCGGCCCGGCGGCCTTGCGGATGCGGCAGGCGCACGTACAGGGCGGCCGGCCGGCGGTCCGATTCCACCCGGATTTCCGCGGTGATCCGGTTGCGCTGCAAGTCCGATTCCACTTCCGCCCACAGCGGCCCGAAATACGATTTGACGCCCTGCAGGCGGATGGTTTGGCCATGCGCCAGCCAGGCGCGCGGGATGGCGCCCAGCAATCGCAGCGCATCACCCTCCTCCAGCCAGAGCATCCAGCGGGTCTGCATCAGGAACCAGCCTTCCTCATGGGTCTTATGTTCGCTGGCATGGTGATAATGCTCCCAGAAGGTATAAGTTTCCCGGTCCTGCAGGGCGGTGAGCTGATTGTAATAGGTCTTTAAAAACGCCGCGACTTCGCCGCGCCGGATATGGGCGTAATCATGCCGGCAATAATAAGGCTGGCTCAAGGCGGCGTTGTCCAGCGTCACCGGGTATTGGTTCGTCTTCAGCATGAATTCCGCGCCGATTTCGCGGGGATCCAGCACCTCGGAGATGATCAGCCAGAGCGGGCCGGTCAGGCAACTGCGCGAGGCAAACGCGCCATGCGAAAACCATTTGCCGCCGTCGGCGTAGAAACTGATGCCCCCGGTGTATTCCACCCAGGGCGGCATAAGCGGCGCCCAGGAGCCGTCGCCCAGAGGCATGAGCGGAGCGCGCGCCTGGGCGTGATAGAATCCGGAACGGATATCCTTCAGATATGCCGGCAATTCCGCCTCAAGCATTTGGGCGTACTCCGGATCAACCGCGCGGCACATCTCGGCCGCGCGTTTCAAACCGATATACGTGCCGGCATTCAGGAAAAATGAATGATAAAAATCGTTTGGATCAGCCACTTTGCCATCCACCATGCCGTAAAAACCTTTGGCGCGGAATTCTTCTTTTTTATTGCGTTCGCGCCAAGCCAACAGATATTCGGCCGCTTTCCTGATATTGGGCAGCACACCTTTCAGCCAGGCTGTGTCGCGGGTGTAGCGGAAATGCTCGCCTGCGGTCCAGAGCAGCGGCCCGGTTTCACTCTCGTAGCGGGCGAAATTCTGGATAAACCCGCTGGGCTGCTGGCGGGCGAAAAAGAAATCAATGCAGCGTTCGGCCAGTTTATGCCAGCCCATGGAATCAAAAAACTGGATGATTGGCGCGCTTTCCGTGCCGATGGGCGAATACCAGCCGATGGTAGCCAGCGCCGGCCCGTCCGGCTCGCGCCCCAGGGTTGCCAGGTCGCAATGCAGCAATCCCGCCCGGATATTTTCATCCATCGGCTTTTCCGGCACGCGGATTTGCGCGGCCGATTCCAGGCGCGCGCGCCAGTAGGCGCGGCAGGCATCCAGATGCGCGTCAAAATCCAGGCTCATCAAGGCTTGCGCGCGCGACTGGTCCACCGGGGAGTGCGGAACCAGAATATCGAATGTCGCGGTTTCGCCCGGCTGCAGGAGCACCGCCATCTCTTCCTCCGGCAAGGGCGCGCCATCGAGCCGGTTGACGGCAAAGACGCCGGCACAACCGGTCAAGCGGGTATATCCTGCCTGAAAATCGGCTTTCCCGGCATCCGTATACCTGAGCGCCAGACCGTTGAAGCCCGTGATAAAGGCGGCTTTGAACCAGGCATAGCGCGGCACCCGGCCGGTGTTGACGGCTTCGACGCGGAGGCAGCAGACCGTTTCCTCTTCGCGCCCGCGCATTTCCGCCTCCAACTTCGGACGCAGTTCCTCGCGCTGCTCGGGCGACAGCATATTCCCGCCCGTGTTGGCGTAACAGGCATCCCATTCCGAGCCGCGGACGGCGCCGGGGGCCAGCGGCGTCTTTTCCAGCGTGGCAAACACCGTCAGATGGTATTGCACATCCTCTTCCACCTGGACGGACCGCAGGATCGGCAACACGCCGTCTTCCAGCCGGCGGGAAATGCGCGGCCGGCAGGAGGCGCCCTGCCCGATCACAAAGTTTAACTGGTAGGCCGACTCCGGCACGCGCTCGAACCTGGCTTGCAGAAACGACAAATACTGGGGCACGGTATGGTAACAGGGCTGGATTTGACCCCAAAACTGGTATCGTTCCTGGTAGCCGACGCGGAACATCCGCAGGTCGCGCCCCAACCCCAGCCAGGTCTGGCAATACTGCCGGCGGTTCCGGCCGGCGGCATGCGCGTAAGATTCTTCCGGCTCGTTAAGATAACGGGTAAAATCCGAGATCGCGCCACGCGCGGCCACATCCCAAACCACCTGCGCATAGTCCCTTTGATCATCCGCCGGCACGACCGCGACCTGGAATTCCGGAATGAAAATCGGCGTGGCGGAGCTGACATCGCGCAAGTTGAAGGCAAAAGGGTTATTTTCCGTGAAAACATTGCAGATAGTTGGAAACGCGCCGCGTTTCAAGGAAAATTCCGCAAAAGATACTTCCAGCCGCCCGCCCGCCGGCAGCGCGAATGCCATTCCGTCAACCTTGCCGTCCTTGGCCGCCAACGCGCCCACCCGTCCGTTGACCGCGTTCACCTGCCCCTGTATTTTACCGCCGCCGAACAATATCGCTATTTGCCTCATTGTTATGCCCATTCCTTGTTTTGCCTGATTTTAAATGCGCCGTGTCAATTTTATTCAAAAGGCTGAAGCCGCTCCATCACCCATTGCAGCCCCTGGGTGTCATGCAGCGGCGCGTCGTGGTTCCCGCCCGGTATTTCATGATAACAAAAACCCGCCTGGCCGGACAATTTTTCCGCGAGGGCGCGCGATTGCGCCACCGGGATGGTCTCGTCCGCGCCGCCATGCGCCAGATACACGGGCATTGCAAGGCGATCGGCATGGACTTGGGCGGAATGGCGCGCAAACAAATCCGGCGCCTGTTCAGGCGCAGCCCCATAAGCCGCGCAAATGGCACCGGCAATCTCCTTCAGGATCGGCCTGGTTTGGGCCCGGCACCAATTGCAATAACCGGCCAGGTCGGATGCCGCGCCGCGCGCCACAATCCCGGCGACATCCTCCGGGTGCAGCACGCCGTAAATCAGGTTGCCGGTGCCGCCCATTGATCCGGAACAGAACACCGCCTTTTGCAGGCCCTGTTCCGCGCGCAGATAATGCAGCACATTATGCAAATCCGCCGCGGCGGCCGGCGACATCCAGGCGTTACCGCGCAGGTTCAAGGTGAGGATGCCGGCGCCGGTGTTTAAAAATTCCGGCAGCCAGGTTTCGCGGATATCCTTGCGGGTATAAAGCTGGTCGCCGCGCGCGCCATGCCCATGCAGCACCACCATCCAGAGATCGCGCCGTTTACCCGGCAAAAGCAATCCCCAATCCCTGACGCCATCAACGCCGATGTCATACTCAAGCCGTTTAATGCCGACCGGGAAATCTCCGCCTGTTACTGAGTTGAAATCAACTATTTTCATCAAAAACTCTTTGCTTTGAGTTCCTTGCGCTCTTTTGCGGAAATTTTCAGCCCAGCCTGGCGCCATCCAAAATTTTCCGCATGTTGCCGCCCAGCCCCGGAATCAGATCGTCATCCGGCAGCGGCATGGAAAGGTAGCGTCCCAATTCCCAAGCCTGATCATGGGCGGCAGTATCCGAACCGAACAGCACGCGCTCCCGGCCAACCAATTGCAGGGAAGCCTCAAACGGCCGCGGCGTGGTAAAACTGCCGCAGAATTCCAGATACACATTGGGGTTGGCCTGCGCCAGGGATTCCGCTTCCAGCCGCCCGCGGGTGCCGCCGCCGGAATGCCCGAGCAGGAAGACGGCGTCGGGATATTTTTTCACAATGCCTTCCAGCATGGCCGGAGAATTGTAACGGTCATCCCAGGTATGCATCAGGATCGGCAGCCGATGCCGGTGGGCATACTCCCATACCGGCTGGTAGCCCGGATCGGTCAGCGGGATTTTCCAATAAGCCGCCAGCAGCTTGAACCCGACAAAAAACCCGCGCTGGAAGAACCCGTCCAGTTCCGGCAGCATCTCCTCTGCGAAGCGCGGATTGTAAACCAGGTAACCGGAAATCCGGTCCCGGCAGGACTTCAGGAGCTGCTCCGCTGCGCGGTTGCCGGCAAGATTTTCGCCGAACAGGGCCGCTTCCGGCGACAGGATCAGGCGGCGGATGCCAAGATGATCCATGACGCCAATCACCTCGGCGATGCCCTGTTGAATGTCCTGCTGGCGGATGATCCAGCCGCGGGTATGCGGCGGAGTATGGCCATGGGCGTCAATCACTTCCACGCCCGCCACCGGCTGTCCGGAGCGCAAACTGCGCCACAAAGGTTTACGATCAAGCAAGGCGGGCGGACGGGCAAGTTTTTCCCGCAGCGGTTCGCTTTTCAGCAGCCGTTCGAGGTTGCCGTGGGCGATCGCTTCGCGTTGGGCGCC
>JAXGSX010000259.1:0-5286 GCA_040775225.1 Kiritimatiellia bacterium
ACATTCTGTCCGGCGGATAAGTAAATCACGCCATTTGATCCGATGGCGGGAGACGAGCGCCCTCCGGAAGCGCTGCCGGGGAAAAAGTTGGTCCAGATGATGGAGGCGTTCCGGATGGCGCATAGCGTATGGCCGTCAGTGGAGTGGTAAGCCACCGAATAAACCATGCCGTTGGTGGCGATGGCCGGGGAGCTTTGCGCCGAACCGTGCAGGGAGGTGAAGATGTATTTGATGCCGCCGTTGGAATCTATCCCGTACAGGTAACCGTTGGGGGCATTCACGTATATCGTGCCGTCCGCGGCAATTGCCGGCGAGGCGTACATCGGCCAACCCGTCAGGCTTGGAGACACCCATTTCAATGATCCGGCGGGAGTGATGCAGTACAGGTACATGGTGTTGGCCGGATCATAGGAGGCGCAGATGTAAACATTGCCGTTGGTGTCAACCGCCGGCGTGGAACCCATGCCGTACGACCTGTCAATATTGGGCGGGGTAAAGCAGCCGTGCGATGATTTGTAGGACCATTTGAGGGTGCCGTCCGGGTTGACGGCGTACAGGTTGGAGCCGCCGGCGACATACAGCGTGCCGTCCCAGCCCATCGTCGGCAGGCCGAAAATCGCGGAATCATCGCCCGGATCGTCCAGGGAGTATTTCCATTTCAGGGAGCCGAATTGCATGGCGATGTTCATGCGGACCAGGAAGCCGTCCGAAGCGCCGCCGGCATTGGCATTCTGGTAGCCGAATCCCGGCAGGGGGAAATCGGACGAAGCGGTGGCGCCGGCCAGGTAAAGGCTGTTGGTGCCATGGCAGACCATCAAAGACGACGGAAGATCATTTCCGGCGCCGCCCAGATATGTGCAATTCCTGAGGCTGGTGGTGGTCAGGGTGTCGCCGAACTTTGCCAGGCATACGTCGTCGCCGCCGTTGTAGGACCTATCGTCAACGTTCGCCGTGACAGGTATGTCCGCGGAACGCGTTGATCCGGCTAGAATCACGTCCATCCGGTTGGTGTCGCCATTGACGGTCAAGGCCAGGGCTTCATCGCGGCCATCGCCGCCGAAATAGGTGGAGGCCTGGAAACTGGTCATGGCCGGGCTCAGGCGGGTGAGGAAAATATCGCCCTGGCCCGCCGGCCCGGTCCTGAAACTGGTGCCGAAAATATTGACGGTGGGAAACCCGCTGCCGGAATCTGTGTACCCGGCGGCGTAGATGTTGTTGCTCATGTCAACCGCCAGGGCGTTGGCGTAATCCTGGCCAAGGCCGCCCAGGTAGGTGCCGGCAAGCTGCGCGGAAAAGTCGGCGCTGATCTTGGCGATGAAGGCATCGCTCAGCCCGCCGCCAAAAGTATTTTGCGGGGGGGTGCCGCTGGTGGGGAAGTCAAGCGAAGCCGTAAAGCCGGCCAGGATGAGATTGCCGTCGCTGTCAAAAGCCAGGGCTTTGGCGGCATCGGCGGCGGTGCCGCCCAGGTAGGTGGCCCCGCTGTCATTGAGAATGAAATCCGGGTCCAGCGCTGCGGCGAAGGCGTTGGTCAAGCCCCGCAAAATCGGCTGGATGGGCGGTTGCAGACCGCCGGTGGCGACCAGGTCAAAGTCGGCGGAAGCGGTTTCGCCCGCCGCGTAAATTTTGTTGTTTTTGGCGCCGATTGCGCGGATGGTTTCATTGGAAGATCCGCCCATCAGCATGGCGGCGGGGTTTTGCAGGTCAGTATCCAGCCGCACGACGAATCCATCCAGGGCGCCGTTGCCGGCCGCACCGCCGGTAAAGTTGGTGGAATCAGTGGCACCGCCCACGTAGAGCGCGTTGTTGGCGGAATTGAACGCAATGGCCCATGCCTGATCCTGGCCGCTGCCGCCCAGGAAGGTGGCCGCCAGCAATTCAGTCAGTTGCGGATCGAATTTGACGACGATGGCATCGGACAGGCCGCCCTGATAATTCGTGACGGCGCCCGGCGCCATGGGGAAATCAAGGGCCGAGGCGGTTGATCCGGCGGCGTAGATATTGCCGGCCGCATCCTGCGTCATGGCGGCCAAGGCATCCGCGCCGCTGCCGCCGATGAAGGTTCCGGCCAGCAGCGGATCAATTTTCAGCGGCAGGGCAGGATCGTAAGCGCCAAGCTGAAACCCGAAAGTTGCGCCATCCACCGCGTAGGCCACTTCCACGTTGCGGCGGCCGGCGCCTGCCGGATCCGCGTCCGTTTCCTGCCAGGCCATGGGCTTGGTGAAGCGGATATCGCCCAGCGCGGTGCAGGCCACCAGTTCGCCGCGGTCATTGACGCTGAGTCGGCCGATGCCGGCCAGTTGCATGCGGATTTGCGACGGGTCGGCGCCGGGCGCGATTGTACATATTTTTTCAATGTTATTGGCATGCGCGCGGAGTTGGAGATCAATGCCGTGATACACGTCCGGCAGGGCGACCGCATTAAAGGCCGGGGCATTCAGACGCCATTGTTCCGGGCTGCCGCGCAGAAAATTGATGCGCGCGGCGGCCGGTTCCCGTCCGGCCGGCGCCACCGTCCTGGCGCCGAGCAGCATTTCTTCAATCACGGCCGCCGGGCGGGCGCCCTGCCCGGATCCGTCGGGCAGCGCTTTGCCGGCGATGGCATATCCTATCGCTCCGTTTTTTTTCACGTAAGCGGCGCCGCTGAAGGTGCGGGTGTGAAAAAGGACGGAGTTGTCGGCTACCTGGCCCTGGTTCAAAATGAAAGGGAGCCTGGTGTGCAGTCCGGCTTCCGGGGCGGGGTCTGGGGCCGGGATCGCCGCCGGGACGGCAGTGCCGGCAATGCACCAGCAACACGCCGCCAGCCATGCCATCCGGGATAATTGATAAAGGGCAGTTTTAGCTCCGTTTGCCGATCGTTTCATGCAACAACCTCGCTGGGTGGAATTTCATTAAAAAAAGCGGAAAAAGACTAAGCCACGCTGGGTTGAAGGATACAATTTAGGCTTGGGTTTGTCTACAGAAATTTTGCCTGAATTTTACATGCCGCGCGCGTAAAATTTTGGCAAAAAGGCAGACGCCTGGACCGGCGCATAGGGGCAGCGGCCCCTTGAATTTACGCGCGCCTTTAACCGCCTGGAATGTTGCCGTGTCCGCATTGCAAGGCGCCGCAATCGCCGGCTTGAATTTTTCCCGCCAATCCGTCAGAATGACGGTGTGATTCAAGTTCAACCTCCAACAACCGTTGAACCGGATTCTGTTCCAACATTCAACATCCAACACTCAACATCCAACGCTCAACGCTCATCATTCAACAACTTCAAAACCGCACCCTGAACGCTTGACACACAATGAACGATCCATCCACAACCCTGGCGGAAACCATGCGGGCCGCCGGTATCCCCCCCGCATCGGGCGCCGTCTGGGAAGGCCAATGGGAGCAGTCAGGCGCCGCATTCGCCGGAGCCCGGCAGGAATATTTGCATGCCGGCTGGATTGCCCGGACCAGCGCAGAGCTGGCATGGCCGGCGGACGTTAAGGCCGCCTTGCTGGAGGGCCTGGCGCTGTTTCGGGATTGCCCGGCGCTGCGGCGGCTGGCCTGGCATTGCCGGCATCTGTTATTTGAGGCGCCCGCGGAAAACATGGCGGCGGCATTGCAAAAGTGGCCGGCTATGCCCGGGGCCCTGCATCCGGCGGCGGATTTGTTTTATGCATACGTTTTTCTGGCCGGTCTGCCCATGGCCCTGGCGAACCATCGCCGCTGCGGGATTCCTGCGGAAGTAACCCGCGCGACTTTTTCCGATCTGCCTTTATGGATGGAAGATTTCCGCCGCAAACACGGCCGCTGGGGCTTGAGCGAGTTGCAGGGGACGGGCTGGCTTGAGGGACACCTCCGCTGCCGCTTGTTCCGGCTGGGGCGTCTGCAATTCCGGTTTGAAGTATTCGGGAATTACCGGCGCGCTTACCGGAGCCGCGCTGGCGGCCGGAGCTTGTTGCTGGCGGAAAACGGGCAGGTTTTTCGCCCGGACGGCCGGTATGAAGGCGCCAATGGGATCAGCGCGGGCGCCTCTGCCTGGACGGCCGGTCTGTTCGACACGGCAGCGGGTATTACCGGCTATCCGTCGGATCCGCGCGGATTCATCCGGAAGACTCCAATCACGCTGCCGCCCGGTGAATGGACTGCCGTGCTGGCCGGCGGCGATCCGGTGCTCGGGATTCACATCCCCGCCGGCGCGCCTTTGACGCCGGAGTCCTGCGGCGATGCCATGCGCGCCGCCGCGGCATTTTTCCCGGAATATTTCCCGGAATATGCCTTCCGGGCTTTTACCTGCGCCACGTGGCTGTTTGACCCGCAACTTGCGGATTATCTGCCGCCGGAGTCGAACCTGGTCCGGTTCCAAAGCCAGTTTTACCGCTATCCCGTGCCGGGCGCCAATGATCGCCAAATTATGGAACGGGTTTGCGGCCGGGTATATGAACGCCCTGCGGATATGCCGCGCGCCACCTCGCTGCAACGCATCGTGGCCGATCACATGGCCGCCGGCGGCCGCTGGTATCTAACCGGCGGCTGTTTTTTTGCGGCGGATATACCGCGTTGGGGCCGGGCGCCGTATCTGGCCGGGACGGGATGACAGGGTGTTCGGTGTTCGGAATTCTGACGTAAAACCATAAAACGGTAAACCATAAAACTCCCTAAACGTAAGTTTTTGGGTTGGATGGCCCACCCGCGCCGGCCGCCGGTGCTTACATCAACGAGAGCGCATCCACATCCACCGCGACGCGCACATCCGACCTGGCAGGCAGCTCCGCCAGCGCGGCTTGCAGCGGTCCGGTCATGGCCTTGACCGACACCGAGCGCAGGATGATCTGCTGGCGGCTGCGTCCCTTGATTTTGCTCAGCGGCGCGGGCATCGGGCCGGCCTGGATTATGGCCGGGTGCAGCAATGCCCGCAGCCGCCGGGCCAGGCGGTCGGCGGCGGCGAGGACCGCCGTTTCGCGCGCGCCTTCGAAGGTCAGGCAAATCAAATGGGTAAACGGGGGATACATCAATTCGCTGCGGGCTGCCAGTTCCTGGTCGCAGAATCCGGCATAATCCTGCCGGCGCGCGGATTGGATGGCGGGGTGGGCCGGGGAAAAAGTCTGAATGATAACTTCGCCCGGAATTTCGCCGCGCCCGGCGCGCCCGGCGACCTGCAGCAGCAGTTGGAAGGTGCGTTCGGCCGCGCGGAAGTCGGGCAGGTGCAGGCTGCTGTCCGCGCAAACCACGCCGACTAGCGTTACGCCCGGGAAATGCAGGCCCTTGGCGATCATCTGGGTGCCGATCAGGATGTCGGTTTTGCCGGCCTTGAA
>JAXGSX010000260.1:0-5286 GCA_040775225.1 Kiritimatiellia bacterium
ATAAATTTGCGGCTTGTCCCGCAACAGCGGGATATATTAATACAGCTTCATCCTTCGCGCCCACGCGCTACGCGTGGCAAGCGCGCATCACTGTCCCAATCAGATTGGGATGCGGCATCCGGGCCTCATCACGGATTAAGGTTTTCATTTTTTTGCGAGGCAGATGCGCGGGCGCGGGCGGCATTCAACCCATGGCGGCGGCGAGGGCGGCATATTCGCCCATGGAGGACCCCAGGGAACTGACGGCAATCCGACAGGTTTTCAATGGCGCCGGCCAGGCAAACCGCGGCAGGAGGTTTGCCAGGGGCGCCATCAGCAGGTCGCCCGCATGGATGGCGATGGTGCCCAGCACCACGAGTTCGGGATTGAGCGTCATGATCAGGATGCCGATGCCTTGCGCCATGCGGAGCACGTATTCATCCCACACTTCCTGTGCGAATGGGTCTTTTTCACGCAGCGCCGCCAGCAGGGCCGGCATGGCAATCCTGTCAATTTGACCACCGGCATGGTCCAGGATGCGGGTCTGGATGCCCTCCGTGCGGATGCGCTCCCGGATGCGACGCGCCATGTTCCGTCCGCCGCAGTAAGCCTCAAAACAGCCGTTCAAGCCGCAGGGGCAGGGCGGCCCGGCGGGGTCCAGCACAAAATGCCCGACTTCGCCCGCCGTGTCGTCCGGCCCTTCCAGCAATTGCCCGTTGATGATCAGGCCGCCACCCATGCCGGTGCTGTTGGTCAAATACACCAGGTTTTTGACATGGCGGCCGCAGCCAAACCGGAATTCGGCAAGGGCGCAGGCATTGGCGTCGTTATACATGCGCACGGGCTTGCCCAGGCGGCGGGACAGGTCGGCGACGATCGGCGCCGTGCCCCAGCCCTTGAGATTGGTCGGCGCCAGCAGCAGTCCGCGCCGGTTGTCCATGGGGGCGGGGGCGGCAATGCCGACCGAGGCGACATCCGTCATGGTCAGGCCGGCCTGGTTTATAACAGCTTGGGCCAGTGCGACGATTTTTGACAAGCCGGCGGGATAACTGTCGGCGACCTCGGCGACGGGGAAACGCTGCGCGGCGCGGATATTGCCGGCGGCATCGCCGGCGCAGACGGCAATTTTCGTGCCGCCGATGTCAACTCCAAGTAGAATTTTGTCAGCCGGCATCATAAATCGGAGTTATTACCACATGAGCAAATGAAAAATTCGCGTTTTGACAGTAAATCATCTGAATTTCGCTATTGGGGGATTACCGTGTTTCCGCCCAGCGCAGGAAAACGCTGCCGGCGAAATCGCTCAAGTCGGAGCTTTCCCAGTTGTCCAGGTTCGAGCCGTTAACGAAACGGTAACTCGCGCCGCAGCCCAGTTCGATGGATTTGGTCAGGCTGACCATAATGCTGGCCTGCGGGACGGCGACGAAGACGGTGGCGGAGTCGGAGCCGGCGTCCTGTGATTGGACGGAGATGTGGCCGCCGCCTACCAGTAGTTTCAGGCTGCCATGGACCACCTGGCCGGGAAACAGCACATATTCGGCGCTTAACCCGGTATGCCAGAAATCGAATGCTTTAACCTCGGAAGCCGCCCCGTTGTCCTGGTCAACATCACTGAGCAGGGCGTAAGTGTCCCATCCAAGATACAGGGTGCGGCCCAGGGATGGGCCGAACCGCACCCCGGCCATTTGGGCGCTTTCTCCGCCCAGGCGGGTGGCAATGAATTCAGGTTGCAGGAAAAAACACCAGTCGCCCTGGGCGGAGTCCAGCAGGGTTTTGGGTTCCGGCGCGGCGAGCACGCCTGTGGCAAGCGTGCCGGTCAGCACGAGGCTGAGGATTTTAATCAATTTCATGCTGGTTCCTCCTTTAGTTAATGACATGCGGAGTTAAACAGGCATCTGCTCGGTCTCATGGTTAATCATCAGGGAAAACATCTGGCAGTCAAGCAAAATTGTTTAAAGGATTACGGTGTGCAGGAGCGGCCCGGAGAATGCAGGGTTACCGGAGGCGTCACAACGTGACGCACTACACACTGGCCACCGCGGGACGCATCAGCGCCGGACGACGTTGGGCTTATTGACGGCGTATTTGGGGCGGTTGCCCGTCAAGGCGTCCCGGACGTTTTCAGCGGCTTTGCGCTTGAGTTCGGTCTGGGATTCTTCGGTGTACCATCCGGTGTGCCCGGACAGGGTGACGTTGTCCAGTTTCAGCAGGGGATTGTCGGGGTTGATGGGTTCCTGGGCGAACACATCCAGGCCGGCGGCGTGGATCACGCCCTGGGTGAGCGCATCGTACAGGTCGGCTTCATCCACGATCGGCCCGCGGGAAGTGTTGACCAGGATGGCGGTGTTTTTCATCATGCGGAAAGCCGCGGCATTGAACATGCCCCGGGTCTGGTCGTTCAGCGGCATGTGGATGGAGAAATAATCGCCTTCCTGAAGCGCCGTTTCCCAGTTCACCTTTTCCGCTCCGGCAGCCTTGATGGCGGCTTCATCGAGAAACGGGTCATAAACCAGGATGCGACCCAGGTCGAATCCGGAGATTTTGCGGCGCAGGATACGGGCAATCTGTCCGAAGCCGCAGAAGACAAAAGTCTTGCCCTTGACGCGCCCTTGCGGGGCGCCCCTGGTCATATCCCAGACGCCGGCGCGCACATCGCGGTCGCGCCGGGCGACATTGCGCACGCAGCTCATCCAGAGCGCGAAGGCCTGATCGGAGACATCCTCGCCGCAGTAGTCCGGGACGTTGGCCACCCAGATGCCGCGGGCCGTGGCCGCGGCGATGTCCACGTTGTCGTAACCCACGCCGTAGCGGGAGATGACCCGGCAGCGGGCCAGACCGTTGATGACGATGCCCGGCATCGGCGCCAGATTAACGATGATGGCGTCGGCATTACGTCCGGCGTGGAGCAGGGCCGCGGGGTCCGCGGACTTGACAAACGTCAGCCGGGCGCCCAGCGGCTGGAGCACCGCGGTTTCTTCCTTGTATTCCGGGTAACGATCATCGGCAATTAAGACTTCGAATGACATAGGGAATGCCTAAAAAAGTATGCAGGATGGATGATGAAATATGGAAGCCGGAAGCCAAAATTCATCATTCAAAATTTTCTTTATACGCCGCAGAAGGAGCCGAACCCGCCGTCAATCGCCAGGCTGGCGCCGGTGGTGAACACGGCGGAGGGCGAGCAGAGGTAAACGATGCCGCCCAGCAGTTCTTCCGGCTTGCCGTAACGTTTCATGGGCGTCCCGCCCAGGATATCCTTGCCGCGGGAATCCGTGAGCACGCCCGGCGTCTTGTTGATCAAGTCGGCATTCTGCAAGGTCGGGAAGAAGCCGGGGCGGATTTCATTGACGCGGATTTTCGGCGAATGGTTCATGGCCATGTCGGCCGCCAACCACTTGGTAAAGTTGCTAATGCCGGCCTTGGCGGCGGAGTAGGCGGGGGTGCGTGAAAGCGGGGTATCGGCGCTCATGGAAGACGTGTTGATAATCGCGCCTTCGCCTTGCTGGATCATCGCCTTGCCGAAAATCATCGAGGGAATGATCGTGCCCATGATGTTCAAGTCGAACGTGAACTTGATGCCGTCCACCGTCAGGTCGCTGAAATAAATATCGGCTTCTTTTTTGGTGATGGACTTGGGATGGTTGCCGCCGGCGCCGTTGATCAGGATATCAGCGCGGCCGTATTTCGCCAGGACGGCATCGCGGGCGGCCGCGACGCTTTCGGATTTGAGCACATCGGTGGCGATCCCGATGGCGTCGCCGCCGGCGGCCAGGATGTCGTCCGCGGTCTTCTGCGCCTCGGCCAGCCGCAGGTCCAGCGCGGCGACTTTCACTCCCAAGCCGGCCAGGCCGCGCGCCACCGCGCCGAACAGGACGCCGCCGGCGCCGGTGACCGCCGCCACTTTGCCTTCCAGTGAAAAAAGTTTCGCGAGGTTTTCGTTGGTTTTGGTTTGCATGTTTTTGTTCCTTTTGGTTGTGGTAATTTTAAAATTATCCCCACTGCCCGCGCACGACGGCGCCGCTAGCATTGGACTCGTACATGGCGCCAATGATTTCGATGCAGGCCACGCCCATATCCGCGCTGCAGCCGTACATCGGCGGCTGGTCGTTGATGACGCAGTCCACCGCGTATGCCAGTTCATCCACGTAGCCCAGGTTGAAAAACTCATCCACCGCCGGCTTGGTCCAACCCAGGGTGTTGTCAGCCTTTTCCATGGCGTATTGATAGCCCGGGCGGCTGTAAACGCTCAGGCATGAGCCGAAGGTCAGGTCGGCCTTCAGATTGCCTTCCGTGCCGTAGATTTCCACCTTGTCGTCCATGCCGCCGACGGTGATGTAATTGCCCTCGATCAGAGCGTGTTCGCCATTGGCGAACTTCATGATCCCCACGGCAAAGTCCTCGCCGCCATTCTGCCGGTGGACGTAATTGTCGGCCAGGCCGCCGTTGCAGCGGGCAAACACTTCCACCACCTTGTTGCGGCCGCCGTCGCCCAGCAGGTGCAGAATCCAGCCGATGGGGTGGATGGCCAGGTGGATCAGGCATCCGCCGCCGCAGGTCTTTTTATCCCTGGCGAACGGGCTGTGGGTGCCGTTGTGGCATTCCTTGGCCTTGACGTAAAGCAGTTTGCCGAGTGCGCCTTCCTGGACCACGGCGATCGCGCGTTTGAGCGCCGGGGCGAAGCACCAGTCCTCGCCATAAAAAAGTTTCACGCCGGCCTGCCGGCAGGCATCGCGCATGGCGCGGGCGTCCGCCGCGGTGGTCGCCAGGGGTTTCTCGCAGAAAACGTGGCGCTTGGCCCGGGCGGCGGCGATGACAATGTCATGGTGCAGAAAATTGGGAGCGCAGACTGACACCAGGTCCAGTTCCTCCTTGGCCAGCATCTCGCGGTAATCGGCGTAGGTGTTCGGTATTTTCCATTTCGCCGCGAACGGCTCCAGGTTATCTATCGCCGCCACCGCCGCGAGTTGCACGCGGCTGTCACGGCTGTAACTGTCTGCGTGAAAATCCGCGGCGAATTTTGATCCTACAATTCCAACCTTGATGTTATCGCCCATTTTGTAAATCCAGGATTGCCGGCCAGGTAGCGCGCAAAATGCCGCCTGGCGCGGGAAAAGTCAAAAGTTACTTATACCTGTGCCAGGCCGGTTTGGCAAGCAAATAATCAGGAAAAGGGGTCAGTCAAGGATTATATCAATTATGCTTGACAGCGCGTGGTGGATGTGGGATTGTTTAAGTGATGGCTAGACAATTACGCATTGAATATGCCGGAGCGCTCTATCACATTATGGCGCGTGGCGATCGGCGTGA
>JAXGSX010000261.1:0-5258 GCA_040775225.1 Kiritimatiellia bacterium
GTCCGCAGGTCGCGGGCGCCCGCCCCCAGGCGCAATCGGCGCAGCAGGGCGCCGGCGCCTGCCACGGCTTGGCAAGCATATGCCGGAAAGGCCGGTGAAACTGCGGCTGATACCCGACTGCCATCGCGCCCAACGTGTCGCCGTGATAGGCTTGTTCCAGGCTGACGAATTTGCGGCGGCGCGGCTGCCCCAGGTTGTGCCAGTACTGCACGGCGATTTTCAAGCCGGCTTCGACGGCGCAGGCGCCGTCGGACGCGAAAAAGGCGCGCCAATGCGCGCCGGGCAAAACGCCGTTCAACGCCGCGGCCAGTTCAATCGCGGCGGGATGCGTCAGGTTGCCCAGGATGCTGTGCTGCAGCGCTTGCGCTTGGCGTTGGATCGCCCTTATAATCGCCGGCCGGCTGTGCCCCAGGTTGCAGCACCACCAGGAGGATATGCCGTCCAGGTAACGCCGGCCGGCGTCATCGAACAAGTACGGGCCGCGACCCCGGACGATAACCGGGAAATCTTCCGTGTTGATCTCGGAAAAGCGCGAATAAGGATGCCAGATAAAACGCCGGTCCGCGGCGCGCCAGTCATGATGGGAGGGCATGGGAAAAATTCGGTGTTCTGTGTTCGGTGTTCGGCGGGGAGTGTTCAATGCTGAAGACGATACCGGATGTCCCTCAAGGCGTCAAGCGCAGACCGGCACGGACGCGCCGCAGGAAGCCGGCCGGCCGCATCGCGCCGAGATTGGGCAAATAAGGTATATACCCCAGCCGCGGAACGCGTCCCATCCGGGGAATGCAGATTTGATTGTCTTTTTCAATGAAGGATGCCCGTCCCGGCCGGCCGGCGCTGAACACCACGCCGGCGATCCGGATGCCGGCCTGACGCAGCGCGCACAGCGACAGGAGCGCGTGGTTGATGGCGCCCAGTTGCGTCCGGCTGACCAGGATGACCGGCAAGCCCAGTTCCCGCATGAGGTCCAGCATGGTCTGCCGCTGGTTCAGGGGCGTCAGGACGCCGCCGGCCCCTTCCACCACTAGCAAGTCGGCCATGCTTTGCAATCGGCTCAGATCGCGCGCGATTTTCGCCACACTGATCCGGATGCCGGCGCGGGCGGCGGCCAGGTGCGGCGAACATGCCGGCGTGAACCGGTAAGATGTTAACAGCGGCCAAGCCGCGGACGGCATGGCGATGCCGGCCAGCCGCAGGCAAACTGCCACGTCGGGAGCAGGCCGCGTCGCCTTCACGGGACACCCGGTCTGCACCGGTTTGGCCGTCAGCACCCGATACCCGGCATCCCGACACAGGGCGGCCACCGCGGCGCTTGCGATGGTCTTCCCGACATCCGTGCCGGTGCCGGTGATAAAATATCCGCGCAGTTTGGTTTTCATTTTTTCACCGCCATTAAATAAGCAACCCGGTAGGTGGCTGTCACGGCGCCGCCGTCAAACATGGCGTCATAGGCCGCCGTCAGGCGTTGCAGTTCGCCGCGCACCAGCGGGCGCTGCGCGCCGGCAAGGGGGCCGGCGGTAACGCCCTGGTCATGCAGGCGGCGCAGCAGATCGTCCGCGGAAGCGTGCCGGGTTTCCAGTTCCGCTACTTCCAGGCGCATGCGCTGGAGGCCGTTGGCGGTTAAAGCCTGGAGCAGTTCGGCGGTTTCCGGCAAACGGACGACCGGCTGCTTGTCCGGCACGATGCGCCGGCGCAGTTGATGCAGTTCCCGCAGCGTCCCGTCAAGCATGATGGCGCAAACCAGGCGGCCGCCGAAGGTCATCTGCCGGCGCACAGCCGCGAAACCTTTGATGATCGGCTGCAGCCAGTGCAGCGAAGCGCTGCTGGCCAGCAGTTGATAACCAGGGCCGGCGGGCATGTTGCGCAAATCGCCGGTCATCCATTCGATGGCGGAGTCGGGCAGATGGCGGCGGGCCTCTGCCAGCATGGCCGGCGCCAGGTCCAAGGCGCACAGGCGGCTGTCCGGGAAACGGCGGCGCAACCGGGCGGTCAGAAAACCCGTGCCGCAGCCGACTTCGAGGATGCGTTCGGGGTGGATGTCGGATGGAATATATTCCATCAACTTTGCGGCCACCTGTTCCTGGATATCGGCAGCCTGGCAGTAGGTGGAAGCAGCGGCGGCAAAACGCATGGCGACGGATTTCATTTTTTACCGGAAGAAAACCTTGATCTGGAGTTGATTTAAATGCAACTTTATATATTGCGGATCGCTTCAGCTATGGCCCCCGGAGCATGGCTGGGCAGGGCATGCCCCGCGTCGGGCAAAATCAATTCGGCGGCCGGCAACCGGCGCGCCAGGTATGCGGATGCCTGCCAGGGGATCACCAGGTCGCGGCGGCCGTGAATCAACCGGACTGGAATGGTAACATCCGGCAGGACCGGCCGCAAGTCGGTCCGCTCCAAAAAATCCAGGCCGGCGAGCAACGCCGTCCGGCCGCTTGCCAGCGCAGCGTCAATCAGGCGATTCCGCTCTTCCATGGGCAGGCCGGCCGGCGCGTAGGCCATGTCGAAAAAATCAGCCAGGGCCGCGCGCGCGTCGCGCAACAGGCGCCGTTGCAGCGCGCGCAAACTGCCGTGCGGCTGTCCCCATGGATAATCCGGCGTCCGGCAAAATTGCGCCGCGCCGGCGATCAATACCAGCCCGCGCATCAGTTCCGGCCGGGCGGCGGCGGCGGCGAGGGCGGCGAGCGCGCCGGCCGACCAGCCGGCCACGACCGGCGGGGCGGGAAATGCTTCCCATTGCCTGATTAAAGCCTGCGCAATATCCGCCGGCGCGGAACCGGCGGCAGTCAGTTCGTGAATGCCAACCCGGTGGATCGTCCAGCCGGCCTTCAGCTCCGCCAGCATCGGCTGCCAGACGCCGGCGCCATGAGCCCAGCCGCCTACCAGCGCCAACGGCCGGGCGGTTTTCGAATCCATGGTTGTTCTCCCGAGGTAAGGGCTTGAATTTTCCGCGCGTTTCAAGCGCCAGCCAAGCTGCGCGCACCGTGGAGAATACCGGTTGGGGAATAACCTGCCAATCTTAATTTCATGCTTGCCAGCGCGTCCAAGCGCGGATTATATTATCCGTGTAAGATTGCCGTTGGCCCTGTATGTTATATAAAGGATGAATATGCGTGACTTTAATGTTTGCTGGCGTTTGACTTGCTTGGCGGTCCTTCTCGCTTCGGTCCGTCTTGCGTCAGCCGTTCCGGCCGGCGCTTCGGCGCCAGCCCTGGCGCGGGCGCGTTTGCCGTTTATGGAGAATACCGGCTGGGCGGATCGGCGCGTCGCTTATGCCGTGCGCACCATGGCCGGCATGGTCTATGTCACGCAATCCGGCGAATTGCTGTATGCCATGCCCCGCGCATCCTCCGCCGCCGGGGGTGCGTCCGCACCGGAACTGATTGCCGAAAGAATCCTGGGCGCCGGCCCGGCCCGCCTGTGCGGACGGCAACCTGCCGCGGCCCGGCTGAGCGTCTTCCATGGCGCCGATCCCCAACGCTGGCATGCCGGCATTCCGGCGTTCCATGCCGTGGAATGGGGGGAAGCCCGGCCGGGGCTGCATGTGACATGGCGGGCTTGCGGCAATAATGTTGAAAAAATCTTCACCATCATGCCCGGCGCTGATCCGCGGGATTTGCGGATCGAACTGGCCGGCGCGGGCGCCCTGCGCGTGGATGCCGACGGCCGCTTGATCGCGCAAACCGCGCAAGGGGAATTGATTTTCACCGCTCCGGCAGCCTACCAGGCGGGGGTCATGGGGTATGAGCCGGTGGCGGTGCGCTATGCAGTATGCGGCGCGCGTTACGGCTTTGAACTCGGCGCCTATGATCCGGCGCGGCCGCTGGTGATCGATCCGCTGCTCGGCGGCACGTATCTTGGCGGGGAGAATTGGGACCAGGCCTGCGCCATGGCCCTGGATAGCCAGGGCCGCGTTTATATCGCCGGCTCGACCAGTTCCCTGGATTTTCCATTCACGCCGGGCGCCTTTCAAACCAACCGGCATGGCGTGTTTATATCGCTCTTCGATAATAACCTGACCAACCTGAT
This sequence comes from Kiritimatiellia bacterium, assembly GCA_040775225.1. Taxonomy (GTDB): domain Bacteria; phylum Verrucomicrobiota; class Kiritimatiellia; order JAAZAB01; family JAAZAB01; genus JAXGPF01. The sequence goes on from JAXGSX010000261.1 coordinate 4,033, forward strand.
CGCCTCGACTTTCCTCGGGGGCTCCGGCGGTGAATCGGCTTGCGCTGTTGCATTGGATGACGCCGGGCGCGTGTATATTGCCGGCACCACCGGTTCCACAAATTTCCCGACCACGGACGGCGCCTATCAGACTGAAATCTCGCCTTATGACCCGGATATACCCAATTATGATGTTTTCATCGCGGTCCTGAGCGCCGACCTGAGCCAATTGCAGGCATGCACGCTGCTGGGCGGCGATGGGCAGGACTGGGGGCAAACACTTGCGATAGATGGCTGGACCAATGTCTATATCGCCGGGGTTACGCCTTCCAGTAATTTCCCCGCGACGGATGGGGCCTTCCAGCGCGCCTTGCAGGGGCATGCCGACGGTTTCATCGCCAAATTCAACAGCGGTTTGACCCATCTCCAGGCGTCAACGTTTCTGGGCGGCGGCGCTTACGAAAATGTGGCCGCACTCAAGCTGCATCCGGACGGGCCGGTGTATGTTGCAGGCGTGACCATGTCTACCAATTTCCCCGCCACCAACACCCCTTATGCCACGGCCCTGGCTGGCGGCGAGGATTGTTATGTCGCTCGGTTGGATGCATCGCTGCAAACGCTGCAAAACGCCACCTACCTCGGCGGCGGCACCAATGAATGGCCGAATGCAATGCTTATCGGGTCGGCCGATTGCATCTATCTTGCCGGTTATACCTATTCTGCCGATTTCCCCGCCACCGTGGACGCATGGCAACCAGATTTTCCGGGCGGAGATACTGGCATTTACCATGGCTTCCTGACCCGGATGAACGCCGGCCTGTCGGTTGTGCATAATTCAACGTTTCTGGGCGGCAGCGCGGGATACAGCCAGGTCAAAGCCATGTTGCAGGATGGCTCGGGGAATATATGGGTTGCAGGTTATACTGCCGCCTCCAATTTCCCCACCACCGCGGGCGCCTACAGCCGGACATTGCAAATCCCGCCGGGCGCGCCTTACGCCGAGCCGGATTGCTTTATCGCGCGCCTGGGCGTTGACCTGGCCGGATTGCACAAATCCACTTTGCTGGGCGGCCGCCGCGCGGATTACGCCCATGCCATGCAGCTTGACCAGGCGGGCAATGTTTTCGCGGCCGGCTATACCGAGTCCGCCGATTTTCCCACCGCGCCCGGCAGTTATGAACGCCAGTACCACGTTCCGCTGAATTTCTGGCATGGCGATGCCTTCGTCTCCAAGCTGGATAACACCA
>JAXGSX010000262.1:0-5204 GCA_040775225.1 Kiritimatiellia bacterium
CAGCGTCTCGGTCTGGCTGCGGGACCACACCCACCAGATGAAAGGGTTTAAATATTTCGAAAAAGACATGACGTCCGCTGTGGATTTCTTCTGCTCATCGCAGCAGCCGAACGGCGAGGTCTTCGATTACCTTGCGCCCAGCGGCGTGACCAGCCGCGAGCCGCCCGAGTCGGATGTGGAATACCTGCTGGTGGAGGCGGTTTACGGTGCCTGGCAGGCCACGGGCGACGACGATTGGATAAGCGGCAAAATCCCGGCCCTGCGCCGCGCCCTCTATTACAGCATGGGCCATCCGCACCGCTGGTCGCCGGAATACCGGATGGTCAAGCGCCCGTTTACGATCGACACCTGGGATTTCATTTATAATCCCGACGGCATCTTCGGTTTCACCGGTTATAAAACCATTGACGCCAATACCACCTTCCACATCATGCACGGCGACAATACCGGCATGTGCCAGTCCTGCCGGCTGCTGGCGGCCCTGCTGGAACGCCTGGGGCTTGCCGATGAAGCGGAATACTGGCGCGGGAAAGCGGAGCATTTCCGTCAAAGAGTCGCGGAAGTCTGCTGGAACGGCCGGTTTCTGCGGCACATGGTCCACATTGATCCGGTTACCGTTCAGGGCGTCAATGAAGACGACCAACTCAGCTTAAGCAATGCCTACGCGCTCAATCGCGGGGTGTTGGACCAGGACCAGCGCATCTCCATTATCGAAGAATACCAAAGGCGCAGGCAGGCGTTGGCCGGTGAATATTTCGCCGAATGGTTCAGCATTCACCCGCCTTTCCCGCCCGCCAGTTTTTATTCCTCCAAAAACCGGGGCACGACCTGGACCAAGAATCCGGGCGAGTATGTCAATGGCAGCATCATGCCGCTCGTGGGCGGCGAACTCGCCCGGGGCGCGTTTGAAAACGGTTTTGAGGAATACGGCTGGGATATCCTGCGGCGCTATGCCGCCATGGTTAAAGACACTGGCAAGGGATACCTGTGGTACCACCCGGACGGCCGGCCGGGCATCTCCAGCAAAACCACGCTGGCGACCGACGGCTGGGGCGGCGCCGCCATGCTGAGCGCGCTGATTGAAGGCGGCGCCGGCATCCGCGACCTGGATGCGCGGTTCCGGCGCGTGCGGCTGGCGCCCCGCTGGGCCGCGGCCGGCATCTCCCGGGCATCGGCCGGCGTTCAATACGGCGCTTCCGGCGCCGGGTTCGCCTACGATTATCAAACGGACAACGGCGCGGTGACGATTTCATGGCATGGCGCCGCGGAAGCGGTGGAATTTCACGTGCTGCTGCCGGATGATCTGCCTCAATTCAGGGCAACCAGCGGGCAAGGCGAGGTTGAGTCGAAACTGACGGTGGTGCGGCATAGCCGGTACGCCGACTTTGTCATGCGCCAAACCGAGGGTACCGTCCGCCTGGCGCGCGAGTGAGCGGGCGTTTTGGCGTTTGTAATTTGACGGCCATAGTTGTAAATTAACGCTGGAACTGATGCAGGCCGCACGGCAAATCCGCGGGGTACGCGATGCTCCAGCGCAATGAACCTTTGGGCTATGTCTGGATCCGCCGTCCGGAAGTGACGCCCGCCGTCATGGGCGTCACCAAGGCCGCGTGGACCAAGGTCCATGCCAACCGCAAAAGCGTTCATAACTACTGGGTGCTGGATTACACGCTGACCGACTCGGGAAAATACCGCGCCGGAAAAAATTCCCGGCAATGGCATCCGCGCCGGGCGCATGCCGCGCATTTATACCCGCCGCATGTGCCGTACTGGGAAGACAACCGGCAGGCGAATCTGCCTTGCGCCAGCGTTTATATCGCCTTTACGGGCGGCCGGCAAGTCGGCCTGGAGCATTTACTGTCGCCCGGCGGTTGCTATGCCCGGTTCCTGGACGCCGGGAATCGCCTGCAGAATTTAATGCTGCACATGGCGGAGACCGCCGGCGCCCGAAAGGAACACGGGTTCTGGCCGGCGCAATCCATATTTGCATCCATCATTGACCTGCTGCTGAGCAGCCGGCCGGCGCTTGGCGGCTGGCAGATTGCGCCGGGGCCGCCAACGGCGCATGCTTCCGCCTTCGTCGAAGCGGCGCATGCCTATTTTCGCCGGCATTTGAACGAAAAAATCACCCTGGCCCAACTGGCGCAGCACCTGAATGTAAGCCTGTCGGTCTTGTCCCATCGCTATTTCCAGGAAGAAGGCCGTTCGCCGATCGCCGCCTTGATCGCCATGCGGATTCAACAGGCGCAGAACCTGCTGGCCCGGAATTACGGCTTGAAAACCATCGCGGCGGAAGTCGGGTTCGGTGATATGTACCACCTCTCCAAGACCTTCAAAAAAGTCACCGGCATGACTCCGCGCGCTTTCCGGCGGGAGATTTCCGGCGAAAACCTCTAGCAGGATAATACAAGTTTCTTGCCAGATTTTCCATTGCCGGATGCCGGGCAAAAGAATTAACATGAGTATTGAAATCGGCTCAATCCGCATTTTGAATCATCCGTCCTGCTGTCGCCATGAAAGTTTTTTTTGCCGTTGATAATTTTACTACGGCAGCGCATGCCGCATGGCCGGTGCAGGGCGGCATCCCCTTTCCCCGCGGCGCCGTCAAGCCTGATGCGGATTTCAGGGTGACCGGCCGCGGCGGCCGGCCGACGGCGGATGCTGAGGTCAGGATTACCGGCTATTGGCCGGATGGCTCGGTCAAATGGGCGCTGGTCAGCTTGAACGCCGCCGTGCCGGTAAACGGGCGCGCGGGCTATTGTCTGCACGCCGGCCCTGCCGCCCGTTCCCGCCAGCCGCGGCGCCGGTCCCTGGCGTGGCAGGATGGCAATAATATTTACGTGGATACCGGCCTGGTCCGCCTGACGATCAACCGCCGCCGGGCCAACCTTTTTGAATCGCTGGCCTTGCTGGATCGCGGACGGGAAATTCCGGTGACCGCCGCCGGCGCGCGTTCCAGCCTGTTCGCGGATGTGCAACACCGTCTTGCCCGCCGAACCGCCATGGAAAAATTCGAGGCCAACGCCGCTGGCGCGGATTTTTCGGCGGTGTTGGAAAGCGCCGGCACGCACCGGGTGGTGATCCGCCTGCGCGGTGCGCATGTCAGCCCCGCCGGCCGGAGTTTTGCGCCGTATGATATGCGGATATACGCGTTTCGCAATTCCACCCTCTTGCGCATCGTGCATACCTTCGTGTATGATGGCGAACCGCGCCGCGATTTTCTGGACGCCATCGGCCTGCGCCTGTTTTGCGGCGCGGCCTCCGCGCGCGGCTATGCCATGGGCGGCAGGACGGGCGGCGGCTTTTACACGGAATACGCCAGAAGTCCGCAATGGCCGCGCTGGCGGCATGGTCTGCTCTGGCAGGACTCCAGCGGACACTATTCCATGCGCAAATGCGTGGATCGGGAGCGCAATTCCTGGGTGACGATCCAGGAAGGCGCGCGCTCCCAGGGCTGGGCCGCGCTGCATGCCGATAAATTCCAAGCCGCCGTTATCCTGCGCAATTGCTGGCAGGAAGCGCCCAAGTCCATCGAAATTGATGCTGCAAATGGCTCAATCACGGCGTCGTTTTACGCCGGGCATGGCCGGCCGCTGGATTTAAGGCGTTACGCGGATGACGCTTTCGGATATCTTTACGAAACCATCGTCCCGCCGGCGTCCTACCCCCGCCACAACTTGCCGCGGTCACAAGCGGAATTTCCGCCGGTGCCGTTCGATCATGAAAATTTCAACGCCCGCCATATCGGCAAAACCACGGAATTGTTTCTGGACTTCGCATCCGCCGGGGCGCCGGCCGGCTGGCCGGCTGCTTCCGCCGCCCTGTGCCAGCGGCCGCCGCTTTTGCGTGCGGCGCCCGAGTGGATGGCGGCTTCCGGGGTATTCGGCAATTATGCGGTGATATCGTCGCGTTCCGCGGGGGGCAAACCGGCGGCATATCTGCGGCAATGCGCGGAGTTCATGCTCGGCGAACAGGCGGCGCGCAACTGGTACGGGTTCATGGATTACGGCGATGTCATGCACAGTTTTGACCCGGCCAGGGATTGCTGGCGTTTTGACCAGGGCGGCTACGCCTGGAACAACAACGAAGGCATGACCTGCGAGGGCGCCTGGATGGGCTACCTGGCCACCGGCGATGAGCGGCTCTACCGCTTCAGCGAAGCCATGACCCGCCATGTCGGCGACGTGGACCGCCATCATGCCGGGCCGCTCGCCGGCTGCGGCATCCGGCACAATGTCAACCACTGGGGCTGCGCCGACCGCGAACGCCGGATGACCATCGCGCTCAACAAGCGCGTTTACTATTTCCTTTCGGGCGATGAGCATACGCTCGACCTGGCGCGCGCCAGTTATAACGCCTTGGCTGCGCTGCCGCCCGGCAGCTTCGGCATGATGGACCTGGGCGTGGCCGGCGCCTCGTTGCTCCTGCTGTGGGAAACCACGGGCGCGGCCCGCTATGGAAATTTATTGCGGAGGCTGACCGAGTCCATGTGTTGCCGGTGGGAAAATCCCCATGGGTTCCCGGCCGGCATGCAGATGAATTTTAAAACCTGCGCTGGCCGCGTCCGGCCCGGTTCATCCGCCCTGGCTTCCTTTTTCACCACCATGTTCGGTCCCTTGACGCTGCTGTTGGAAACCGTCAATTTAACCAAGTCCGCCGCGGTGCATGCAAAACTGCTTAAATTCGCCGAATTGTTGTTGATGCCGCATGCAAAGGCCGTGTCGTATCAGCCGTCCATGCCGGATGCGCCCAGCCATGAGATGATTAGGCCCGCCGCCTATGCCTGGCGCGCCACCGGCGACAAGCGTTACCGCAAATGCCTGGAACGCGCCCTGGCGGCGCGGCCGGTGCGGTTTGAGAAACGGGGAGGCGCAGGCGGCCTGGATGGCCCATCGCACCTGGCGCCGCGGACAAAAAACTTTCCCAATACCTACGCCGATGGCGGGGAGAAAGGGCATACCCTTCGGCTGGGCAATGCCTTGATGAATATTCCGTTCGGCCTGGCAGCGATTGTACGAAGAAAAAATACCTGAATCCGGGATGGGATGCAGACGTAAGATCATATCTGAATCCGTGACGGGCTTTGCCCGTCACGCTAATTTTTCCGGAATTGTGTTTTGCAGTCAGTCATCGCCGGATTTTCGATGAACGACTTTTCAACTTCACATCACCAATACATTTTTTGCAAGTATTTGGTAAAAATA
>JAXGSX010000263.1:0-5188 GCA_040775225.1 Kiritimatiellia bacterium
CCGGTGACGGCCGATTACGACGGGGACGGCGCGGACGACCTGGCGGTGTACGACGAAGCGGGCGGACGCTGGCGCATCCGCCGGCGCAACGGAACGATTCTCGCCTGGGACATGCCGCTCGGCGGCTACGGCTACCGGGCCATCGGTAAGTAAGATCGCACGGCCATACAGGCCGGCCAAGCGGCGGCGCCAATATGGGAAGACAAGGTGCAACATGCCGTTGATTTTGCAGGATATTACGCAAGGCGTCGGGCGTACGCCGCTGGTGCGCATCCGGAAGTTGATGCCCGGCGTGGCGACGGTCCTGGCGAAGCTTGAAAGCCGCAATCCCCTTCGGTCAAGGATCGCGTCGGCGTGGCGATGATCGAGGCGGCGGAACAAGCCGGCAAAATCAACCAGGACACGATGATTGTCGAGCCGACCAGCGGCAATACCGGCATTGCCCTGGCGTTTGTCTGCGCCGTGCGCGGCTATCGCCTGCTTTTAACCATGCCCGAATCCATGAGCATCGAGCGCCGGAAGGTGCTGAAAGCATTGGGGGCGGAGGTGGTTTTGACGCCGGCCGCCCCGCAAACAAAGACAAGGTGATCATCGCCATCCTGCCCAGTTTCGGCGAAAGATACCTGTCTTCGCCCCTTTTCGCGGACATGGTTTGACCGTGCTTTTTATCCCGAGCCGGCCGGAAAAATAATACTTGTTTTTTTACGGGTGTTTGAATATTATGTTCATGAATTTTGAAATAATTGTGCATTGATATGAAGCCGGAACAACGCCAGCAGCAAATCATGGACCGTCTGCGGGCCGTGCCGCAGGAATGGCGAGTGGCCGACTTGGCGCGGACCATGCGGGTTTCGCCATTGACCATCCGGCGCGATTTGGATGTTTTGGCAAAAAACGGGGCGATAGTCCGCACCATCGGCGGCTGCCTGGCCGTCTGGCGGTTGCATCATGCGGATTATCAGCGGCGGGTGGCGCATAATTTCGAGATGAAACAGGCGATCGGCCGCGCCGCGGCCCGGGAAGTCCGACCGGGGGATGTCCTGTTGATCAACGACGGCTCCACCGCGTACCACCTGGCTTCCTGCCTGGGCGCGTGCGGGCCGTTGTCGGTCTACACTAATTCCGTCGCCATGATCGGCGAATTGCGCCGGTTGGAAAATGTGCGGCTGTACATTCTCGGCGGCGAATACAATGCGCGTCTGTCGTTCATGGCCGGCGCTCTGCTGCAGAACGCGCTGGAAAATTTGTCCGCGGACGCCGTGTTTGTCGGCGCGGACGCGATTGACGGCCGGGGACAATGCATGACGCTGGACCAGGAAACCGCCCAGGCGGCGCGGCTGATGCTGCGCCATGCCCGGCGCAAAATACTTCTGGCCGATCATACCAAGATTGAAAATCGCGGCGGGGTGGCCTACGGCTCTCTACGGGATTTTGACTTGTGGATTACCACGGCCGGCGCCGGGGGGAAAACCATGCGGCCGTTAAAAAAAATGACGCGCGTGTTGGCGGTGGCGGCCGCCGGCGCGCCGCCTGTTTGAAGTTTGCCGCCAAGCCTGCCGGCATCGAGACCGCCGGCCGGGATCGGCAATGATTCCGCCGGCGATGACGGCGCAACCGCGGGGACAACCCGCTGCCAGGGAGAACGCCATGAGCAGAAAAATCAGGATTGAATGGGCGAAGGTTGATTTAAAACAATACCCGCGGCTGGCAACGGCTGAAATTCCCGGGCCGCGTTCGGTGGAAATGCACCGGCGCGCAGCGCAGATCATGAAGGGCTATTCCGGCCAGGTAAAACTTTTTCCGGTGGTGTTCGAAAAGGGGCATGGCGTAACCCTGACCGACGTGGACGGCAACGCCTACCTGGATTTTTCATCCGGCATCTATGTAACCACCCTGGGCCATTGCCATCCCAAGGTCACGGAAGCCGTGCAGAAATATGCCGGGCAGTTGATGAATTGCCACGATTTCACCACGCCGATCAAGCTGGCATTGCTTGAAAAGCTGTCGGATATCCTGCCGGGCGACCTGTCCGGCGTGCAGTTGTACGACAGCGGCACCACAGCGGTGGAAGCCGGGTTGCGCGTCTGCCGCATGGCTACCGGCAAGCATGAATTGCTTTCCTGTTACGGCGATTTCCACGGCAAAAGCGGGCATGCGGTCAGCCTGGCGCGCATGAACAAGGCCAATGGGCCGACGCGGGCGCCGGGTTTTTACATGATGCCGCGCCCGAATCCCTACCGTCCGATTTTCAAAAAGGCCGACGGGACGATCGATACCGATGCCTATCTGTCTTTTTACGATGAATTCATCAAGGAAGCCACCACCGGCCAGGTGGCGGCCATAGTCCTGGAGCCGATCCAGGGTTGGGCCGGTTCGGTCTTCCCGCCTGATGATTTCTTCCCGAAACTTCGCAAATGGTGCGACGCGCGCAAAATCCTGCTGTTTGCGGATGAGGTCCTGACTTCCATGGGGCGCACCGGCAAGTACCTGGCTATGGAGCATTGGGAAACTTTGCCGGACGTGGTAACGCTCGGCAAGGGGTTCGGCAACGGGTTCCCGGTGACCGCCATGGTGGTGCGGAAACCCTACGCCGAGGCGGTGGAATCCATCAGCGCTTCCACCAGCTATGGCGGCAACCCCATGGCTTGCGCCGCGGCGCTGGCGTCCATTACGGCGATCGAAGAGGAAGGCCTGCTGGAAAACGCCCGGCGGCTTGAGGAGTACTTTGTCCCGCGCCTGGAAAAAATGAAAAGCGAGCATGCAATCATCGGCGATGTCCGCTGCAAGGGCTGCCTGATGGGCATCGAACTGGTCAAGGATCGCGGCGCCAAGACGCCGTTCGACGAAGCCGGCAAACAGGTTTATCAACGCGCCTTCCGCAAGGGGCTGGCCTGGATTCCGGCCGGGCACATCCTGCGCATGAGCCCCCCGATCGTGATGGACGTGGAGACCGCCGCCAAGTGCATGGACATGATAGACGAAGCCATCGGGGAGACGGAGCGGGAGTTGGGATACAGCGGATAGTGGCAGAGGGACAAAGGGGCAAAGGGGTAGAGGGGCAGAGATGAAAACATATAGGGATTTACTGGTTTGGCGGAAAGGGATAGATTTTGTAACGGAAATTTATCGGGCCACCAAAAACTTCCCCCAATCGGAGATATATGGATTAACATCTCAGTTGCGCCGTGCGGCTATTTCCATTCCAAGCAATATTGCTGAGGGTTATGGCCGGTATTCGACTCTTGATTATGTTCGATTTTTGCGCATGGCTGTTGGATCCTTGTTTGAATCGCAAACACATCTTGAAATAGCGAAAAATCTTGGCTATCTGGAAAATGGCGCGGATTATAATCTACATGAGATGAGCAGGGAAATAGAACGAATGATCAGCAGTTTGATCAAGAAACTGGAAGATGCAAAACAAGGTTGAACTTTGTGCCTATGTGCCTATGCCCCTTTGCCCCTTTAAATAGTGTTCTTATGTTTGAATGTCAAATATTTATGGAAAGCGGCTGAAAATGCAAACAATCAAATTCGGCATCATCGGCGCGGGATTGATGGGCCGCGAATTCGCCAGCGCGGCGGCGCGCTGGGCGCACCTGACCGATCAGCTTCCGCTTCCGGAAATCACGGCGGTCTGCGACCGGAATCCGGCGATTTTTGACTGGTACCGCGCCCATTACCCGCAGATCGGTCTTTATACCCCCGATTACCGGGAATTGCTGGCGCGGCCGGATATTGACGCGGTCTACGTGGCGGTGCCGCACAATCTGCATGGCGAAATTTACTGCGCAGTAATTTCGGCCGGAAAACATCTCATGGGCGAAAAGCCGTTTGGCATGGACCTGGCCGCCAACCAATCCATCATGGAGTGCCTGCGCGGCAATCCAAACGTAACGGCGCGTTGCGCCTCCGAATTCCCTTTTTTCCCGGCGATGCAGCGCATCTGCGCCATGCTTGAATCCGGCGCATTCGGCCGCATTATCGAAGTCAATGCCGCGTTCCTGCATTCCAGCGACCTGGACCCGGAAAAGCCGATCAACTGGAAGCGCATGGTGGAAATCAACGGCGAGTATGGCGTCATGGGCGATCTGGGCATGCACGTCTGCCATGTGCCGTTCCGCGCCGGCTGGCGCCCGCTCAATGTGCGGGCGGTTTTGTCCGATATCATTCCCGAGCGTCCCGACGGCAAGGGCGGGCGCGTTCCCTGCCGGACCTGGGATAACGCCGTCATGCTGTGCGAGACGGCCGGCCGGGACGGCAAGCACTTTCCCATGACGCTCAAGACCCAGCGGATCGCGCCGGGCGAGAAGAATACCTGGCGGTTTGAAATCCTGGGCGTTAAGGCCTGCGCCCGGTTTTCCACCAAGAATCCCAAACTGCTCGAATTGCTGGAATACCATGGCGGGGAACAGGTCTGGCGGCATATTGACATGGGATATGAGACCGCCTTCCCGACGGTCACCGGCGGAATCTTCGAATTCGGGTTTACCGACGCCATCCAGCAGATGTGGGCGGCATTCCTGTTTGAACTGGCGCACCGGAAACCGAAAGCCAGGTTTGCCGGATGCGTTACGCCTGAAGAAACGGCGTTGAGCCATAAATTGTTCACCGCCGCCCTGCAGTCGCAGGCGGAAGCCAAGGTGGTGGAGGTGGCATAGGGGCAGAGGAACAAAGGGGCAAAATGACAGAGGGGCAAAGTCTGAAAAATATTCCGACTTTGTGCCTATGTGCCTTTGATCCTTTGCCCCTTTGATCCTAAACATAAACAGGAGAAAAAAATGCAGAACATAAAATTCGAGCGTTTGTTCAATCGCGGGGAGCGGGCGGTGATCGTGGCCATGGATCATTGCGAGTTCGACGGGCCGATCCCGGGGATGATCAATCTGGCGGAGACGGCGGCCAAGGTTGATCCGGTGGTGGACGGCATCCTGATGTCGCCGGCTATGCTGCCGCATTGCCGGAAGGCTTTTAATTACAAGGGCGCGCCTTTGGCGGTTGCCCGTCTGAATTGGAGCACGGTTTACTGCTACCAGTGGGAATACAAGGATGCCGTCACCGTGCCGGCGTTCAGCCCGGCGGAAGCGTTGCGGCTGGGCGCCGATGTAGCGCTGATTTCGCTGACCCTGGAAACCGGCAGCGAGGCGAATGACGCCCGGAATGTCGAGGTGTTCCGCAAGCTTTGCGC
>JAXGSX010000264.1:0-5173 GCA_040775225.1 Kiritimatiellia bacterium
CCGGCCCGGGGGGCGGCGGGGGCGCGCGTGCTATACAGTGCCGGGCCGGCGGCGGCGGGGGCCGTTGCGGCGGCGCACGCCCGCCGCCGGCTGGAATCCGCCCGCCGCCGCATGATGCAGGCCTGGCTGTTTACGCTGCCGCTGGCGCTCTGGATGCTGGCGGACATGCTTTTTACGCAGCCGCTGCTGGGCCATTTGCCGCATGCCTGGGGCATGCTGGCGCTGGCCGGCCTGGCGGTCTTTGTTCCGGGTCGGGAAACCCTGCGCGGCGCCTGGCGCACCATCCGGCGCGGCGCGCCGAACATGGATGCCTTGATTGCGCTGGGGACGCTGGCGGCCTGGGGTTCGGGCTGGCTGGCGCTGCCGCACCATTACGGCCGCGGACCGGCTTTGCATGGCTTTGCCGGCGCGGCCGGCATGATCATGGCTTTTCATCTTACCGGGCGGTACCTGGAGGCGCGGGCGCGCGGGCGCGCTTCCCAGGCCATCCGCCGGCTGGCGGAGCAGGCAGCCAGGGAAGCCTGCGTGGAGCGGGATGGCGCGGAGCAGCGCATTCCCATTGCCGAGTTGCGGAAAGGCGACGTCATGGTCATCCGGCCGGGCGAAAAAATCCCGGCAGATGGCGCGGTGGTGGACGGGCTGAGCAGCGTGGATGAGTCCCTGGCCACCGGCGAGCCCATGCCGGCGCCCAAGCAGGCGGGCGATCCGGTGATCGGCGGCACCATCAATCAGCATGGCGTCCTGCGCGTTCGCGTCGAGAAGGTCGGGGCGGAAACTTTTCTAAGCCAGGTCATCCGGCTGGTGGAAGAAGCCCAGATGTCCAAGGTGCCGGTGCAGGCTTTAGCCGACCGGGTGACGGCGGTGTTCGTGCCGGCGGTGATGCTGCTGGCAGTCCTGACGCTGGCAGCCTGGCTGCTCTTGCCTGATTTCTTTAACGAACTCGCTGCCCGGACGGCGCGTTTTTTGCCGTGGGTCAATCCGGAATTGGGTCCGGCTGCGCTGGCGCTTTACGCGGCAATCGCGGTGCTGGTGGCGGCATGTCCCTGCGCGCTGGGCCTGGCTACACCCACGGCGCTGATGGTCGGCTCGGGGCTGGGCGCCGAGCGCGGCATCCTGATCCGCCAGGGCGCCGCCATCCAGCTCATGCGTGATGCGACCACGATTGCGCTTGATAAAACCGGCACGATAACGGCCGGCAAGCCGGCCCTCACCGATCTCCAGTCCGGCGATGGATGGAACGAGCTGGAATTGTTGCGGCTGGCGGCCGGCGCGGAAGCCGGCTCCGAACATCCGCTTGGTGCGGCCATTACCGCGGCGGCGCGGGAACGCGGGATAACACCGACGCCGTCATCGGATTTCAAGGCCCTGCCCGGGCGCGGCGTCCGCGCGCTGGTGGACGGGCGCCGGGTGGCTGTCGGCAGCCCCATGTGGATGGAAGAATTGGGCGTGCCCGTACCCGCCGGCCTGGAGCGGACCCTGGCGGAACTGGAAAGCCGGGCGAAAACCGCGGTCGTGGCGGCAGTGGACGGCCGGGCGGCCGGCGTGCTGGCCGTGTCCGATCCGGTCAAGCCGGGCGGGCGCGAAGCGGTAGCGGCCTTGCGCGCGCTGGGCATGACGCCGGTCATGTTGACCGGGGATAACGAACGCACCGCGCAGGCGGTGGCGCGGGCGGTGGGGATTGACCGGGTCATCGCCAGGGTATTGCCGGCGGACAAGGCTGCAGCCGTGAAGCAGATGCAGGCGCAAGGGGAAATAGTCGCCATGGTGGGCGACGGCATCAACGATGCGCCCGCCCTGGCCCAGGCCGAGGTCGGGTTGGCGATCGGCGCCGGCACGGATGTGGCGGTCGAAGCCGGCGGCATTGTGCTGGTCCGGGGCGGCCTGGAAGCCGTAGTGCAGGCCGTGGCGTTGAGCCGGGCGACTTTCGCCACCATCCGCCAGAATTTATTCTGGGCATTTATTTACAACCTGGTCATGCTGCCCCTGGCGATGTTGGGCATGATGCATCCCGTCCTGGCGGAAATCGCCATGGCATGCAGTTCCATCACCGTCGTGTTCAATTCGCTGCGGCTGCGGCAGCGGGTGTAAGATTGAGTTGAAGGTTGCCGGAGGATGGGAAGCGGTATCCAATCCGGCGCGCCTATAGCGGCCGAACTGAGGATGGGAAGCGCAACATCCTGCTTCGTCAGACTACGCAGGAAAAGCAGTTGCGCCGATCAGCCGGCCAATCACCGCGCCTGGATGCCCAGGGCTTTCAGGCCCAGCAGGATATCCGCTGCGCGGCGCAGTGCGGCGTCCCGGCCGATGCGTGCCGCCAGGGCGCGCTCCTGGCGTTCCTGGTCGGTGATTTCGGTAAAGATATCATCCTCGGACTTTTCCCCGGCTGGCGGCGCAGGCAGGTTGGCGCCGGCCGGAATTTGGACATCCGGCGCCAGCATTGGCTGTATGGCCGCGGCGGGCAGCAATTCGATTTTTCGCGTGGCGATGAAAAGCACGCGGCCGTCCGGCAGCGGCACGGGAGTGCGCAACGCGAGGTCTTGGGGGCAGGGCGCGCCGATCAGCATGGCGCCGCGGCAATTCCGCAAAACGGCCGCCAACCAGGCCGCCGCCCCGCGGGTATCGGCGTCAATCAAAGCCATCACCGGCAAGGGCAGGATTTCCGCGTGTTTGGCGGAATGCACAGCGGCTTCCCGACCGCGTCCGTCCAGAACGCGGAAAAGCGGCTGCCCTTTGGCGGCAAGCAGCGAGCCTATCTCTGCGACGGAAGGCAGATCGGCGCCGCCGGCGCCGCGCAGGTCGAGGATGACGCCGGCGAAATCCTGGGTGGCCCACGACTGCAATTGACGGACGGCATATGCGCCGGAGCCGTCGTAAATGCCGTTGATCTGCATATAGGCCAGTTGCATCGGCCATTCCTCCGTCGTGCCCGTCATCGGCATATGCATGAGGGATCGCACGAGTTTAACGGCATGGCTTTCCGGCGCGGCGGCCGCCGGTTTTTCGGCGTCCACATCCCGGGCGCCGCCGGCGTCCGGTGATGCCGCCGCGGGAGTGGGGGTATTGGTCGGCGGGGGTTGATTTGCGGCGGGCGGAAGGCGGTATTCCAGCGTTACAGGCTGGCCCTGGTGTCCGCGCAAGCGGGAGACTACGTCCGCCAGCGGCATGTCCAGAGTATTGGTTCCGTCTATTTTTTCAATGAGTGCGCCGCCCGGCAGGCCGGCGGCGGCGGCCGGACCATCAGGCAGCGCCTGCAGCACCCGCGGCCGCTGATCGCAAATTTCCAGTTTGACGCCGATGCCGTAGAATATGCCCGACTCTTCCTCCCGCCGGCGTTCCGCCGCTACTGCGTCGAGGATGGCGGCTCCGGGATCAATTGCCTGGCAGACGGCCAGCGGCAGTCGTTCGGCCAGTCGCCCGGCATCAGCCAGCGCGCCTTGCGCATCCAGCAGGGTGATCAAGGCGGTAAAATCCGCGGTGATTTTTGCGTGGTTGACGGGCGTCTTTTCCGCTTCCGCCCCAGCCGTCATGCCCGCGGTCAACAGGGAAGCACAAATGAACCATGCAAATGCCTTCATGCCTGCGCCTCCAATCCGGCCTTTATGCGCCGGTCGGCCAGTTGCACCTTGGCGGCGAGTTTTTGCTTATGGCGCCGCAGCGCCGCCGCCAGTTCCGGCCGGGACAATCCCAGCATCTGCGCCGCCAGGATGGCGGCATTCACCGGGCCGGCCGAGCCCAGGGCGACGGTGGCCACCGGCACGCCGGCGGGCATCTGCACGGTAGCCAGCAAAGCGTCCAAGCCTTCCAATGCTCCGCCTTTCATCGGCACGCCGATAACCGGCAGCGTAGTATGCGCCGCCAGCACGCCCGCCAGGTGGGCCGCTCCGCCCGCAGCGGCAATGATAACCTGCAGGCCGCGGCGCGCGGCCTTTTCCGCGAATTCCGCCGCGCGATGCGGAGTGCGATGGGCGGACATCACATGCGCCTCGCAGGTTATGCCGAATGCCGCCAGTGTTTTGACGGCCGGCTGCATGGCCGGCCAATCCGAATCACTGCCCATGACCACCGCGACGGCTGGTTTTTGTCTGGCTTTCATTTTTCCTCCCTTGGCCGATAACATCACAAATCTGTGCAGAGCGCGTCCGATAACTTCGGGTTATCCCGCCTGCAGCGCCCGCGCGCCAATATCCTTCCGCATGTAAACGCCGTCAAACCGGATCAGCCGGGCCGCGCGGTAAGCGTTTGCCACGGCCGCCGGCAGGTCGGCGCCCAGTGCGGACACGTTCAGCACCCGGCCGCCATCGGTAACCGGGCGGCCGGCCGCAAGTTTAACGCCGGCATGGAAAATAAAGGTGTCGGGCAGGGCTGCCGCCGCTTCCAGGCCGGCAATCGCATCGCCCTTGCGGTATTGATCGGGGTAGCCCGCGGCGGCGAGCACAACGCAGGCGCAGGCGGCCGGGTTGACCTCCAGCAGGCTGTCGTCCAGGTTGCCGGCGCTGCAGGCTTCGAGAGCGGGGAGCAGGTCCGACTGCAGGCGTGGCAGGATGGCCTGGGTTTCCGGGTCGCCGAACCGGCAGTTGAATTCCAGGACTTGGGGGCCGGCGGGGGTTAGCATCAGCCCGGCATACAGCACGCCCCGGTACTCGATGCCGCGGCGGTTCAATTCGCGCAGGGTGGGGTTGAAGATGGTCTCCAGCACCATGGCTCGGAAGTCCGGGGTATCCCATGGCGCGGGCGAGTAGGCGCCCATGCCGCCGGTGTTCTTGCCGCGATCGCCGTCGCCAATGCGCTTGTGGTCCTGGGCGGGCGGGAGCAGCAGAGCGCGCCGGCCGTCCACCAGCGCGAGAACGGAGATTTCATTGCCGGTCAGGCATTCCTCGATCAGCACCCGGCTTCCCGCCTCACCGAATTCCTTGCGCACCATGGCGGCTTCCACGGCTGCCTCGGCCTCGGCGGCAGTTTGGCAGATCAGCACGCCTTTGCCCGCCGCCAGGCCGTCGGCCTTGATTACCAGCGGCGGCCGCGCATCGCGGAGATATGCCCGGGCCTCGGCCGCGCTGTCAAAAGCCCGGGCCGCGGCCGTCGGCACGCCGGCGGCGGCGAGGACTTCCTTGGCAAACAGCTTGCTGCCTTCCAGCCGGGCGGCGCTTTGGACGGGGCCGAACACCCGCAAGCC
>JAXGSX010000265.1:0-5131 GCA_040775225.1 Kiritimatiellia bacterium
AAAACCATTGATTGGTATCAAAACAAGACGGATAAGCAAAAGAGGGATGAAAGGGGAGAAGAGGGATGAGGGATGAAACCTGAGCGAGGGGACGTTGATTTCTGACAGGAAAGAGGAATTTCGTAAAATGACCAAAGATTATGCTTCCGCGATTGTGCGCGCTTACTCTGAGTTGCCGAAAAATCAAAGCGGCTTTACGCGGAATCAAACGAGCTGATAGCAATTTTCACGACTATGTCAAAAAACGTTAAGAAACGAAATCTTGAAATATTCAAACTTCGACATTTCTTAAAACTCAGGTTTCAAGTATCATCCCTCAACCCTTTCTTCAATGTTTTCCGTCCTGATCATATATCATTTTTTCCACCCGGACGATGTCGTCAGCGCGCGCCAGATGTCGGAATTGGCGGCAGGCTTGGCGGCGCGCGGCTGGGATGTCACCACCCTGACCAGCAACCGCGTCATACGCGATCCGTCGTACAAGATTGCGGAAGCTGAAGAGCAATGGCGCGGGGTGCGGATTTGCCGGGTTGCCCGTCCGGCATTCCGGCAGGCGGGAAATGCCGGACGTCTGCTCAACTCGTTCTGGCTTCAGGCAAAGTGGCTGAGGTTCATCCTCCGCCGGCCGGCCTGGGATGCGGTGATCCTGGGGACGGATCCGCAGTTCGGATACCTTATGCTGCCTTTCATTAAACTGTTCAAACACCGGAGCAAGTTGTTCTGCTGGGCATTCGATATTTATCCGGAGGCGATCATTGCCGGCCGCATGGGGGTATTTTCCGCACTGGCGCGCGCCTTGCGCCCCATGGCGGGATTCTGCTACAGGTTTCTGGATGGGATGGCGGATATCGGGCCCTGTATGCGGCGTTTGCTTGATGCTTATGGACACCACGCCGCCAGGGCAACTATCGTCCCCTGGGCGCTGGCCGAGCCGGCGGCGCCGTTGATGCCGGATCCGGCGGCGCGTCATGAGCTTTTCGGCGATGCACGGCTGGCAATCCTTTATTCCGGCACCATCGGGTGGGCGCATGAATTCCGGGGGTTCATTGAACTCGCCCGGGAATTGCGCCGGCGCAGCGCTCCCGTGCATTTCTGCTTTGCCGGACGCGGCAACCGTTATGGCGAATTGCGGGCGATGATTTCCAGCGATGATTCAAATATATCTTTTGCCGGGTTCGCGGATGAAAATCAGCTCTCCCGGCGATTGGGGGCAGGCGATATCCACATGATCAGCCTGCGCGAGGGATGGGCCGGGGTGGTTTTGCCGTCCAAATTCTTCGGGTCGTTGGCCGCCGGCCGCCCGCTGCTTTATACCGGGACGGCGGATTCGGCGATCAAAATGTGGATTGATCAACATCAGGTTGGTTACGTGGTTGACAGCGGCAATGTCGATCAAGTGGCGGATGAGCTTTGCCGGCTTGCCGGCAATCCGGACTTGCTGGCGGCAAAGCAGCAAGCCGCGTTTGATTGTTATAAAAATAATTTTTCAAAAACCATGATGTTGAACGCCTGGGATAAATTTCTCACACAGGCCGGCGGTTTCCCCGGGGGGGATAGGGGATAGGGATAGGGGTCAGTCAGTAGATATATAAATATGAGTTTACCAAAGATTGTGGATATGCGACATTTGGCGCATGGCCAGACAACATCGAATAGAATATGCGGGTGCAATATATCCGCCGCCGCGCAAGGCTATGGCGGACAAGTCACGTCATTGCGCGCGGGGATCGGCGTGAATCCATTGTGTGCGATGATGAAGATCACCAACGTTTTGTCTCAACGCTGGGGGAAGCCTGTGGGCGGACAGATTTCATTGTGCATGCGTACGTTTTATTGCCGAATCATTACCACATAGCGCTGGAGACTCCGGAGGCGAATCTGATTGACGGGATGCGCTGGTTGCAAAATACGTATACCCGCCGGTACAATGTGCGGCACAAATTATGGGGGCATGTATTTGGAGGGCGTTACAAGGCGTTGTTGATTGAGGATAAGGACCCGGCGTATTTGAGATGCCTGATTGACTATATACATCTGAATCCCGTGCGCGCCGGACTGGTTGAGCGTGGTGGGTGCTTGGAAGATTTTCCGTGGAGCAGTTTGCGGGAATATGTAATGCCGCCTGGCCGTCGTTCAGCATGGCTGAGCGTGGAACGTGGGATGAGCGTGGTGGGCATGCCGGATAACGCCAATGGCCGCCGGACACCATAAAAGTCGTATGAAAACTCGTTGGAACTGTGGGCAAAAAAGAGTGAACTGCTTAAAATATAAAGAACTACTGACTGACCCCATTATCTCCTGACGCATTACAACGAGGTGGCGCGGATTCCGTTGTTCATCTGGGATCCGCGTTCCGCCGCGGCCAATGTCCGCCGGGAAAGCCTGGTGCAGAACATTGACCTTGCGCCCACTTTGCTGGATTATTTCAACCTGGCGCCGGCGCCCGACATGCGCGGCAGGAACCTGGCCGGCGCCATAGCCGACGGACGTCCGGCGCGGACGGCCGCCCTGTTCGGGCACCACGGCGGCCATGTGAATTGCACGGACGGGCGGTGCGTTTACATGCGCGCCCCGGCGAACCCGGACAACACCCCGCTTTACAATTACACCCTCATGCCCGCGCACATGAAGGCGCCATTCACGCTGGATGAATTGCGCACCATGCAGCGCTGCGCGCCTTTGCCGTTCAGCAAGAAATGTCCGGTGATGAAGATTGACGCATCCAGCGCGCGCGCCAAAGGGCCGGCCCGGCGCGAATTTGGAACAATGCTGTTCGATCTCAAGGCCGATCCGGGGCAGGCGCACCCGGTGCGCGATGACGATTTGGAGTCGCACATGCAGAAGATGCTGGCTGATTTGTTGCGGGAACATGACGCTCCATCCGAACAATTTGTACGAATGGGACTGGACTGACCGGTTGGCTTGGGCGGGGCAATCAATGGCCTGCGCGAGTTTCGGCGAACAGCCATTTTTTGGAGACGGAGCGTCCCATTCGACAGACTCATGGCTCTGAGCGGCGTCGAATTGCCCCGCTTCCGATCCAACGGATTACCGGGACGGGGGCGTCCCGGCTCCAACAGAAAACTTTTATTCAATTTCAGACTTCCTGAGCCATCCTTAAATCTTGATAAACGGGACTGCGAGTCCTGTTTTTCCGGTTATGAATAAGGTTTATTATCCAAGACTGCTGGAAAAAATGATTTTGGATGCTTTTGGTCATTTTTCCGTTGTGGTTGTTCTGGGCGCGCGGCAGGTGGGCAAATCCACGTTGGTGCAACACCTGTTTGCCGATTGTTTGCAAACCATTGTATTTGATCCGGTCCAGGATGTAGGCCAGGCGCGTCATTGGCGCTTTTCGCCGTTCATTCGCGCGGGAAAATATTGCTCCCGGCCTGGTCATATCCGCGGCCGACCAGCCGGCCTGGTTGGCGCCGGATTTATACACCGTGCCCTGGTGGAAATTGTAAGCTGCACGGCGCGTCCGCTTCCCATCGGAGTATTTTTGTTCTAAATCGCTTGACAGTTTATTGCTATCTTGTATATTAGCGCATAGTAAGCGCTATAACACACCACGAAAACTAAAATGCAGGCGGGTATGCCTTTTAAAGGGGGAAAACCAAATGGAGCGGTCATCCGGCGCAACGCCCGGATTTCCCTGGCCGATCAACTGAACCACATTTTGCGCCGGGAATTGAAAAAATACAAGACCGGCGACCGGTTTTACACCGACCGCGAGGTCTGCCGGAAATATGGCGTCAGCCCGCCGGTCACGCGGAAGGTGCTGGCGCGGCTGGCCGCCGAAGGCTTGATCCGCCGGGAAGTATCGCGCGGAACTTTTGTGGAAAAACCGCGGCGTCCGGCGGCCGCCGCCGGGAAAATGCGGGTGACGGTGTTTTGCCCGATGAGCGGCTACTGTCCGCATAGCGCCGCGGTGGAAGGAATCGAGTCGGTGTGCCGCGCCGCCGGCTATGACGTGTTAATCCGGCCCAATGAGCAGTCGGGAGGACGCGTGGATTTGCGGATCATGGCGGACGGGGTGTCGGCTGCTTTGAAAAATGCCGACGGCGTGATCTGGGTGGGCAGCATCCTGGAGGAATTGTGCCGCTGGCCGGCGTCGCTGGCCGCCCTGGCGCAGCGGCTGGTGTGTGTAAATATATTTGCCCGCACCGGCCAGGTTACCTCCGTGGCGCGCGATGACGCCGCTTCGGCATTCCAATTGACCGCGCATTTGTTTGAGCAGGGCCGCCGGGAAATCGGCTATATCGGAGGAGAGTCGGGAAGAACTTCGGCTATCGAACGCCATGCCGGATTTGTGCGGGCCATGCAGGCGCTGGGCCTGCCGGACGAAACGCCCTGGGCGGTGCCTTATAGCGATGGCATGGTTGAGGAAGCCGGCCGCGCCGCGATTCGGCGGATGCTGCAGCACAAAAACCTTCCCGCCGCGCTGGTCTGCATGACCGATCGCATGGCCGCCGCGGTAACGGCGGAATTGCAGGCGGCGGGCATCGCCGTGCCCGGCGACATCGCTGTTGGCGGGTTTGATAACGCGCCGCAGGCCGAGCAGTGCCGTCCGCCCCTGACTTCAATTGATCCGAGATTTCCCGAGACCGGGCGGATGGCGGCCCGGCTGCTGCTGGATCAAATCGCCGGCCGCGCGTCCGCCGGCGGATTGCACCGGATTCCCGGGCGGCTGGTGATCCGGGATTCCACGGGGCTGGGCCAGGCTACAAACGCAAAAAAGTTTATTCAAACTGTCGCTGCGCCGCGCGTGGCGATACCGCCTGTCGCCGGGAAATATGCCTGACAAACAGACCTGAATCCGTGACGGGATTTTATGTTGTCAAGATAATGTGCGTACGAAAACACAACGTATTGTTTAACCCCTCGCGCCGCGCCCTGCGCCAAAATTGCGCGGTGCAATATTCGGGTATTTTGTGCTTTTTGAGCCTTTTGTGGCAATCAAATTAATCCGATTCATTGCGATCTTTGCATTCTTTTGTAAATAATTAATTCTTAAATATGAAATTCAACGAATTTAAAAACGCATGGGAAGCGGGGTTGGCGGCGCTTAATCCTTCTGCCGCGGAATTGAAACAAGGCCTGGAACTCCATGCTGCGTCGGTCGTCTGCG
>JAXGSX010000266.1:0-5087 GCA_040775225.1 Kiritimatiellia bacterium
TATGCCGCATCTGCTTTGTTGCGAAGGATCCCGCTTTGCGGGATAAATTTGCGGCTTGTCCCGCAACAGCGGGATATATTTATACAGCTTCATCCTTCGCGCCGCGCATCTGCGGCATACTGACCTCATCACGGATTCAGGCATAACTCATCAAGCAGCTGCCGCACTTCCGCCGCGATATCGCGGAAGGCCTCCCGCCGCATCCGGGCGCGCTGCGCATCGAGGATGGTTTGCCGCAAGGGATCGTCCGCGAGGACGCAGTGCATCAGGGCCGCCAGTTCCGGCGCCGGCAAATCGTCGTAAAGCACCCCGGCGCCGTCCAGTGCTTCCGGCATGCCGCCGGCGCGCCGCGCCATGACGGGCACATCGCCGTGCATGGCTTCCAGCAGCGGCAGGCAGTATCCTTCATGCGCGCTGGGACAGACATACAGATCGGCGATCCGGTAGTAGGCCGCCAGGCCGGCGGCGGCGGCGAATCCTTCGAAACAAACGTTGGGCAGATCGAGATCGCCCGCCAGCATGCGCAGCATGGTGTAATAGCGGGGCGCGCTGCGGTTGGACCCTACCAGCAGCAGGCGGCTGAACGGATTCAAGGCCTTGTGATACCAGGCAAAGGCCATGATCAAATCCTCCACACGCTTGTTGGGCGCGATCCGGCCGACGAACAGGATGTTTTTCAGGCGTCCGCGCCGGCCGGAAAATTTCTGCATGATCAGGGGTTCCGGCGGGATGTCCATCGGCGCCGGATCAAACGGCAGCGGCAAAACCCGCGCCCGGCCGATGCCCCCCGCCGCCAGCTCGGCGGCATTGAAGCGCGACACCGTCCAGACCGCCGACGCGCATCGTGCGATTTCCGGCAACTGTGCGCGCGCCGCCGCCAGCTGCGCCCGGACGCCGTCGTCGTAGCCCTGGAAATAATCCGCCGGCGTGATGTTGTGGTAAATCATGACGCGAACGGCGGGCGTTGCGCGGAAAACTTCCGCGGCGGCGGAAGCAATGCCGTAATGATGCAGGCAGATGTCCGCCGGTGCGCCGCGGTATTCCGCCAGCGGCCGGCTGTCCGCGCGCAAGCCCGGCGAAACCGACAAGGGATCGGCGTAAATGTCCGAGGGATGGCCCCAGTTCCGGAAAATATCGCGCAGGCTGACGGCCATGCGCGAGATGGCGTCGCCGTCGGCATAACCGGCCAGCAATTGGTCAATGCGTCTTTTTTGCATGAGATTCCATGTGGCGCGCGCCAGTTTATTTTATCTGTTTTTCCAGCGCCGCCAGCCGCGCGCGTAATTCCGCCGTCTCGCGCCGGCGCAGGAGCAACTCGCTTTCCAGCGCCTGCGTGAACAGGCCGTTGATCAGGTTTTGCCGGAAGACGATGCGGTCATGCTGGTAACGCAACAGTTTCCACAAGCAACGTTTCATCTGCCGGAGCCACCAGCCCGCCGGGCCCGGGCGGCGGGGAATGTCGAAATCGAAAGTATCCACGGCGTCCCGGTAACGCAGCAGCCGCAGAAAGTTTTCGTGGAAGGCGGCGTCGTCCGCCGCGCCGGCCAGCGCCAGCGCGCCGATTTCCCGGGACACTGCCGATGGCCGCCGCGCGCCGCGCTGCATGTCCGCGGCAGTCCGGCGCACTTGCTCCGCCAACTGCGGGGCGTCTTGCCCGGCGACGCTGATATTCATCTTCCGGCCCTCCCTGTTTGCATAACCAGCCGGACGAACGGGTTGCGGCGGGTTTGCGCATGGTCCAGGACGCAGATCAGGATGAACCCCAGGATGGCCAGCGCCAGGGCCTGCCAGAGTATGGGGTCGGTCAAATCCGGCAGCACGTTCAATTCACGGATGGGGACGGCCTGGCCGTGGCGGTCCACCATGGTTTCCAGGACGTGTTTAAACGGCCAGATTTTGCGCATTGAGCCCAGCATGAACCCGGTCAGCAGGGTGATGGCGGTCTGGCGGTAATGGAGCAGGAGCCAGCTCAGGAAGCGCACGAACCCGAGCATCCCCAGGACGATGCCCGCGGCCACCGGCAATAAAGCCGCGAGGTTCATGGTCTTGATCCCCTCCAGCACGCAATGGTACTGGCCCATGATCAGCAGGAGAAACGAGCCGGAAATGCCGGGCAGAATCATGGCAATCATCGCGACGACGCCGCTCAGGAACAAAATCAGTGGAGTATGCGGCATTTCCCGGGGCACCATGCCGACCAGGAACCAGGCCATGGCTGTGCCCGCCAGCAGCGCCGCCAGGGCGCCCGGGCTCCAGCGCACTTCCACGCTGATGGAAATGATGGACGCCGCGATCAACCCGGAAAAAAACGCGTACAACAAAACGGTGTGATCGGTCAGTAGCCAGCTGATGAGACCGGCCAGGAGGAAGACCGCCAGCACCAGGCCCGCGCCCAGCGGCAGCAGGAAGCGCCAGGGCACGTGATCGAGCGCCGCGCGGAACCGCCCGCGCAGCATCAGCCGCGCCAGGCGCAGGTCGAAGGCTTTGACGGCTTCCAGCGTTTCTTCGTAAATGCCCATGATGAACGCCATCGTGCCGCCGGAAACGCCCGGAATGACGTTGGCTGCGCCGGTGACCATGCCGGCAAACACCAGGTAAGCATAATTTTTCCAGGTCCGCGCGCGTTTAGGTTCCGCCTCCAGCTGGGTCATGGTTTATCCTTTTATGGTTTTAAAATTCCGGCGCTAGTTTATAATGTGCGCCATGCAAAGGCAAAACAAAACCACCGCCGGATTCCGCACGCCGGCCCCATGCCATGCGGCGCAGCTCTACGCTGCGGCGGAGACGGCGCTGCTCTGCCAGGCCCTGCTGCCGGATGAGAACACCGCCGTGCGGCTGCCCCCGGCCGGCGCGCGCTGGGCGCGCCTGACGGTTTTCTGCGCGTCCCGGGCGGCGGCGCGGCGGGCGGCGGCGCTTTTGCGCGGCTGGCTGCGGAGCGTTCCGGGACATCCCGGCCGCGTGTGTTGCGCCGGTTTGCCGGCGGCCGATTGGCGGGAAAACTGGAAGCGCTTTTTCCCGGTGCGCCGGGTATCGCCTCGGTTGGTGGTCCGCCCCCCCTGGCGGAGTTATGCGCCGCGTCCGGGAGAATGCGTCATTGAATTGAATCCCGGCTTGAGTTTCGGCACCGGCCTGCACCCCACGACGCGCGGATGCCTGCGCCTGCTGGACGAGTTTGCGGCCGCGCCGGGCAGTTCGTTCCTGGACCTGGGCTGCGGTTCAGGCATACTGGCGATTGCCGCCGCGCTGCTCGGCTGCCGGCCGGTGCTGGCGCTGGATCATGACCCGCAGGCCGTCCGGGCGGCCCGGCAGAACCGCCGCGCGAACGGTTTGGACCGCCGTGTGGCCGTCCGCCAGGCGGATGTCCTGCGCCTGGAAGGCCTGCCGGCTTACGACCTGGTGGCCGCCAACCTGCTGGCGGGCTTGCTGGTGGAAGCGGCCCCGGTGATCGGCCGTCTGGCGGCCCGGCATCTGATCGTCGCCGGCATCCTGCGCCCGCAATACGCCGCCGTGCGCCGCGCCTACCGCCGGCAGGGGTTTCGTGAAATCCGCGCCATTCCCGAAGGCGATTGGTTGACCGGCGGGTTTGTCCGCCGGTAGACCGTTCCGTTTGGACTTGATATCCCATTGTATGGGGACAAGCATTTTTGCGCAGCAAAAAATGAAAAATTATCCACGAAAGATCGCAAAGAACTCAAAGAAAAGATATTTTGACAGAATGATTTAAGAATCAAGAGGAAGGAATAGACTGGCAACGGATTTTTTACCACGGAGACGGATGAGCGGAATGAGTTCGGAATGGGAGATGCAGAATATATATCACACAAAGACACGAAGGCACGAAGGATGGGCGTATTTGCAGGAACTGAAGGAAAACATGCCGTTATGCGGCAGTTCCGTGCAACGGAACACAGTTATTGGAAATAGCGCAAAGCACAAATCATTTTGCGCTTTGCACTGTTTCCAACAACTGTAATGTTTTTCTGGTTGTTCTTTCTTAGTGGCTTGGTGGCTTTGTGAGAGAATATTCAGTTTTCCGAACTCACGCTGTTCCGTGTACTCCAGCGTGCCGCGCCGTAGTCTGGCGAAGGCGGGCGTAGCGGGTGGTAAAATAAATCTATATTTTTGGAGTTGCGCCAAAACAGACAAGGCGGCGCGGGAATAAACGCTGTTAAATTTGGTTGCGGGCAAAGCCCGCCTTAGGCAAATTTGTTTTGCGCCGGCAAGGCAAAAATGACATGATGCCTTGGTTGTTTATTGACAGCGGGAATTAAGGCGTATGCCTGAATCAGAGGCCAATCCGGAAATGCTTGCCTGCCAGATGAATCCTGACGGCATTCTGGCGGTGCGGTTGTCCGGCGCATGGCTCTGTGCGTCGGGCGCGCCTTCCGTAGAACCGGTGCGGCAGGCATTGGCGGCGCGCGGCGCGCGGCAGGTGCTGCTGGACGGAGCGGCAATTGTTCGATGGGACAGCGTTCTACTGGTATTTATCCGTGCAGTCATGGCGCTCGGCCGGCTGGCGGGAGTGCCGGTGGAATTGCGGAATTTGCCCCGGGGCGCCGCCGAACTGCTGCGCCTGGCCGAGGCTGTGCCCGGGCGCGCTGCCGGCGCGCCGGCAGCGCTGCGTCCGGCCTGGCTGGCGCGCGTGGGCGCCGGCGCGGCCAGCTGGTGGGCCGGCAGCCTGGCGACCCTGGGATTCCTGGGCGAGTCGGTGCTGGCATTCGGGCGCCTGGCGCGCGGGCGCGTCCGGTGGCGCCGCCGCGATTTCTGGGACATCGTGCGCAATTGCGGGCCGGCGGCGCTGCCGATCATCACCGTCATCAGCCTGCTGGTGGGGATGATCCTGGCATTCATGGGGGCGATGCAGCTCAAGCTGTTCGGCGCCGAAATATACATTGCCGACCTGGTGGGCATCGGCATGGCGCGGGAAATGGGGTCGTTGATGACCGGCATCATCATGGCCGGCCGCACCGGGGCGTCCTTTGCCGCGCACCTGGGCATGATGCAGGTCAACGAGGAAATAGACGCGCTGCGCACCATGGGTTTTGATCCGATGGAATTCCTGGTTTTGCCGCGCCAGTTGGCGCTGA
>JAXGSX010000267.1:0-5086 GCA_040775225.1 Kiritimatiellia bacterium
AAGTTTGCTGCAGATGCGCGGCGCGAAGGATGAAGCTGTATAAGCATACCGCGAATCCTTCGCAACAAAGCAGATGCAGTAAAATCGCCAACCCCTTCCGGGTTTGAAATTCAGGAAACTTTTTTTACACCCAATGGGTGCGGGGTTATTCCAGCCTAATGTTCTTATTCTCAACATTTTATTCCGTTTCCTGAATTTCAAATGCCGAATATAGGATAATATGTTCAAGCCGGGAGGTGTGGTCGCATGTGGTTCATAAATGGCTGTTGGCTGTGCGGCTTGTTGATGGTGTCGCCTTTAATCGCCGGCGGGGCGTCTGCCAACCAGGATAATCTGGCGCCCAACCCCGGCTTTGAACTAAAAACGCCGGCCGGCGATTTGAGTGGCTGGAAATTCTGGCCGGATGGTCGCACCGGGACGATCTGTCAATCGGATCAGGAAACCGCCAGGACCGGCAAGACATCAGCCAGGCTGACAGCGCGGGATATGCGGGATCGCGCGGTATTATACACCAGAATCAAAATGCAGGAGGGCAAAACCTACGCGATGTCGTTCTGGTTCCGCGCGCAAGACATCCTGCCATCCCTGGCCAAGGTCAAGTTGTCGCTGGCGTTTAACCGCCAAGATGGCGAAAACAACAGCGCCGGCGAAAAAACATATCATCTGCCGGCGGCGGCCGCTGATGGCGCATGGCATGAATTTAAGGTGGAAGTCACGCCGCCCGTCGGAACGGCCGGCTGCCAGTTTAAACTGGACGCATCCGGCATTATCGGCACGGTTTGGTTTGATGATGTCCTTGTCATGGAAACCGGCGATGTCGGAATTAATGTCGCCAAAACAACAACGCCGCCGCAAATCGGCGAATTGGATGCCGATCCGGCATGGGCTGACGCAACCCGCATTTCCGGGTTTTTCCGGGCCGAGCATGGCGGGAAGCCGGCGGAGCGGCAGACCGAGGCGCGGTTGCTTTATGATGATCAAAATCTTTATCTGTTGATGAAGATGGATGAGCCCGAAACGCGGTTTCTGACAGCGGCCGGCGCAGGGCGCGATAGCAGGGTGTGGAATGATGATTGCGTGGAAATATTCATTTCGCCGGTTGAGGGCCGGACGTATCATTTTATCGTGAATTCTTCCGGAGCATGGTATGACGCCGTGCTGGATGTGGATGATCAGACCATGGAGGGCTTTGTCCGGGATGCTGCATTCAACAGCGCCGCGGAAATCCAAGCCGCGGTCAGGGATGATTGTTGGGTGGTGGCGATGTCAATCCCATTCAAGGATTTTGAAGCAGTCCCAAGTGCCGGCCAGGTCTGGCGGATCAATTTCGTCCGCGGCAATAAAATATCCGGCGAAAACAGCTCATTCAGTCATTTGGTGGACGCTCATTACCAGCCCAAACGGTTTGCCCGGCTGGAGTTTGCCGCGAATAGCGCCCGGCTGATCCGGGAAACGGATTTGAATCATGCCATTCCACTGAAGATTGAAAGACACAACACTTTGTTTGATGAATTGCTGGACAATATTCCCGGCGGATACACGACTTATTGGTGGCAATATATGCCGGTGCAAGATGATTTGCCGGCCAAAGTGAAGGCGGCATTGACGGAGGAAAAATGGCGCCAGGAAGTTTATAATGTGCATGCGGAAATGGGGCAGGCCGGAATGCTGGGATTCAATCTGCCCTGGGCCGTCAATGGCCGTGAACCCTGGGCCACGGAAGCGATGGTGATGGAGTGTTTTGAAAAATACGGCATGCGCCGCAAATGCATTGTGGAGTCCAGCGCCATCCCCAGTCTGGCGTTGAAAAATGGCGCGGAAATCATGAATGAAAAAGCCCTCTGGCCATTCCAAAAAGTGTCGTTGTTGGATCCCGTTTACATCAAAACGGCTTTGGATTTTGCGGTTCAATACGCGGAACAATACAAGGATAAGCCATACCTCTGGGCACTGGAAGGCAAGGACGAGCCGATGGTGCATTATATTCAAGGGCGCGCGGCGGATATGGGGCCCCGGATGCGCGAGTGGGACGCCGAGGTGCGGGAAAAATACGGGTTTGGCAAGTATGGTTTGCCGGCGCCTGATGATCCGGATTTCTGGGAACATCCCGAATCGCATCCGTTCCAAAATATCGCTTACATGCGCTGGGCCAGCGACAAACACCTGGAAACGCGCGTGAAATTGCGCGATGCAATCAAGGGCGTCAGTCCGGAAATAAAATTTCTGCCCGGTGCTTTCTGGGTTATGAGCGGGTTTGCCCCGTTTGATTATGCGGCGTTTGGCCGGGAATTCACGGAGCTTTCCGGCGACCCTTATGCGTCTTCCGCGGAAAGACGGCCGGGCCGCGGTATATACAATCATGGGTTTGGGACCAAATTGTTGCGCGACCTGGGCGGCAAGCCGGTGACCACCGTGGTGCAGGCCTTCCAATATGCCGGTTATACGCCGACTCCGGATGATTTGCGGGAATGGGTTTCGCAGGCATTGAAAAACGGCGCCGCGCATATTGAATACTACATGCGTTTGCGAGAGCGTTGGATGCTGCCGGAAGTTTACCGGGAGGGCTTGCGCATTTCGCGGCTGATTACCCGGATGAACCGGGTCAAATTGCCGGAGAATGCCGACACCGCCATTGTGGTGGCGCTTGATTCGGAAGTGGCCGGCGCCACACGTCGGGCATATCTGGCGGAGGGTGATGAAATCTATGCCGCTTACGCCATTTTGGGCGAGCTGGTGGGATCGTGGTTTACCTTCGTTTCCGACCGGCAGCTTGCAAGGAACGAATTTCCGTTGGAGCGGTATCAAATCGTTTATCTGCCGCTGGGAAAATACATGACCCGGCGCGCGGCGGAACGGATTTTGGAATATGTCGAAAAAGGCGGAGTTTTGGTGGTCGGCGACCCGGAAGTGTTTGGCTTTGATATTGACGGAACCACGCTTGCCGATTTGCGTGAAAAACTAACGGGGACGCGCATGGCAAAAGAAACATACCGTCCAATGTCGGCAACCTTTTCCGCCCAGCCCTTAAACGGTCTTGCGTTTCCGCTGTCGGAATATTACAATCATCCTGCTCATCCGCTAACGCTTGTGTCCGAACATGCCCGGGTGATCGGCGAATTTCCCGATGGCAGCGCCGCGGTTGTCGAGCATGCTTATGGCAAGGGACGGGGGCTTTATTTTGCCGCCAACCCGTTTGCGCCGGATGTGTTGTTGCAAAAATCGGAAATCGCCAACATATTCAGGCGCATTCAGCAGGATGCCGGCGCTGCGACAGACCACCCGATCTGGCGGTTCATGTTGCCGGCGGAAGGTAATGAGGTGGACGTGCGGTATGTGGTTGAGCCATGAAAACGCGGGGACGATTGGTAAATGGAAGATAATTATGGAGGCTAGTATGAAAATTATCCGGTCAATATTTTATCGGGGCATCTTGTTTGTGGGCTTGACGGGAATGGCTTTAATGGCGCAGGCCGACCATTATGTGGCGCAAAACGGGCAAATTCCGTCCGGCAACTACGA
The DNA here is from genome assembly GCA_040775225.1 of Kiritimatiellia bacterium. Taxonomy (GTDB): domain Bacteria; phylum Verrucomicrobiota; class Kiritimatiellia; order JAAZAB01; family JAAZAB01; genus JAXGPF01. Next base: position 3,520 of record JAXGSX010000267.1, read on the forward strand.
ATCGTGGGAGACCGCCGCCAGTAATATCCAGGCTGCCATTAACGTTGCCGGCAGCGGCGCCACCGTCTGGGTCGGCACCGGGACATACGCCATCGCCGGCTCAGGCGGTTACGTGGCGTTTATCAATAACAAGTCGCTGACCTTGCGCGGCGCCGGCGTCAATCCCGGCGATGTCGTCATTGACGGCGGCAATGCCAACCGCGGAATTTATGCGCGGTTCGTCACAAATGATCTGAGCGTTGAAATTGACGGGTTTACCATCACCAATTGCAATGCGAATTACGGCGCTGGGATTTGGTTGGCGCATGAAACAATAATGTCCGGCACGGCGATTGTCCGGAATTGCACGCTTGTCAACAACACCGCGACCACAACCGGAACCGACGGCGGCGGGGCCGTGAGATCCTATGCCGCGGTTGGATCAACGTTTTACACGCTGGTTTCAAACTGCGTGGTTGTAGGCAATACTTCGGCATCGCGCGCCGGCGGACTAAATCTGCCGCGCGGGCGGGTTGAGCTGGTGGATTGCATCATCAGCAACAACACCGCGGTGTGCGGCGCCGGCATATGGGCCTATTACACCGATATTATCATGCGCCATGGCGCGGTGGCCAACAATACCTCTTCCGGGACAGCTGACTTGGGCGGCGCGGGCGTGTTTTTCCATGATGGATGCAATGTTGTGATTGATGATTGTCTTTTCAAGGGCAATTCCGGCGCCGGGTTTGGCGGCGGTGTATTGTTCCGCGGCGCCGGAATATTTTGCATGACCAATTGCGTTGTGGTTGACAACACCGCGCATGACGGCGGCGGCATCCATATCCGGCAGGCCGCGCCCACGCAGGCCAGATTCGTGAATAATTTGATTGCCGGGAATAAGGCGACAACCAGCGGCGGTGGATTCATTTCAACGGTGCACGGGCAATACGACTTCGTCAATTGCACGATTGTGGATAATGTGTCCACCCAGGGGCTGGGTGCCGGAATTTATTTCACCTCCGGAACGGCAAGCAAGGATATCCGGAATTCCATCGTTTATTCCAATGTTTGCAGCAATGTGGTCGCAAATTACCGGTTTGTAGCCGGCGCGGGCACCAGCAAGTTTTATAACAGTTGCACCACGCCTTCGGTGGCCGGCGGCGATTATGACGGCGGAAGCAACACCGATGCCGATCCCCTTCTGGTTGATTGGGTGGCCGGCGATTACCGGCTGGCGTCCGGCTCGCCCTGCATCAATACGGGCGCGAATCAGGATTGGATGAGCGGAGCCCTGGATGTGGGCGGGCGATCGCGGCTTGACCGGCTCACCCGGCTTGTTGACATGGGTTGCCATGAATACATCTTCCGTGGCTCCATGATGCACATCCGGTGAGCGATATCCGACAGGAACGAGGCGGTCTGAGGCCGTCCTCCTTTGCCCCTTCCAGGGCCATTGGGGTCAGTCAGTAGAATTATCAATATTCAGCAGGTTGTTCCTGTTTGCCCGCAGTTCCGGGGAGATTATTAAACGACTTTTCTGTCGTGTAATCAATTGACTGCAATATGCGCGGGCGCCAATCTTCAGCAC
>JAXGSX010000268.1:0-5066 GCA_040775225.1 Kiritimatiellia bacterium
ACCAGGCATCCTCGGCTCAATTCTGCGTTCGGCGGATGCCGCGGGAGCGGACGCGGTGATTGTCTGCGACCCCCTGACGGATATTTGCAATCCCAACGTGGTGCGGGCAAGCATTGGCACGATTTTTTCCGTGCCGCTGGCGACGGCTACATTTGAAACCGCCAGCGCCTGGCTGCGCCAACACCGCATTCAAACCCTGGCAGCTACCCCGCACGCCCGGCAGATTTACACGGAACCGAACCTGACCGGCGGTGTTGCCATCGTCCTGGGCACGGAACAATACGGCCTGAGCGAGCGTTGGTTGAACTCTGCCGACTGGCAGGTGCGCATTCCCATGCGCGGCCAGGCGGATTCCCTCAATGTTTCGGCGGCCGCCACCATTCTGTTGTTTGAAGCCAGGCGGCAGCGGGATGCGGCAACAGCGGCAGGCGGCGGAATGTAACCGCAGGCCGGCGCGCGCTTGTCATAACCCGCTACCGCAGACGCCGCATGGCGCCGGATTCATTTGCCGGCGGCGGGCGCGTTGGTGCCGGCGGCGGGCGCGTTAGTGCCGGCGGCGGGCGCGTTGGTGCCGGCGGCCTTGGGCGGCGCATTCGTGGCGGCGGATGCCGCGGTTTTGCTGGTTTTAGCGGCCTTGGCCTCGGCAGCCTTTTTCTCGCGGGCGGCCTTGGCTTCCGCTTCCTTCTTTTCCCTGGCAGCCTTGGCTGCGGCCGCCTTGGCTTCCGCTTCAGCTTTAGCCTTCAACTCCGCCAGCATCGGCAATTCAAACCGGTTGCGGGTGCCGGGGGAAAGGTATTTCCAGGGATAAGTGATGCTGCCGCGCGGAGTTTGCATAACCAGGCCTTCCGGAAGGGCTTGCGCCACCGTTCCATCCAGGATCCTGCCGTTGGCCATGCGCGGCGGAGCATCCGGGGGCGCTTCAACTTCACCGGCGGCGGGAAGCGCCAGACTCCAAGCAAGCGCCAGGGACCAGCATAATAATTTCCGCATATTCACCCTCCCGCAACGCGTTGTTCGATCGGCACATAACGGCGTTTGGCCGCGCCCTGGTATATCTGGCGCGGCCGCGCAATTTTAAAATCGTCGCCGTGCACCATTTCCCGCCAATGCGCCAGCCAGCCCGGCACCCGCCCGATGGCGAACAATACGGTGAACATGTTGTATGGTATGCCGACGGCCTTCAAGATCAAGCCGGAATAAAAGTCCACGTTGGGATACAGCTTGCGTTCCAGGAAGTAACTGTCGGACAAAGCGGCCTCCTCCAGGCGCAGGGCAATGTCAAAGAGGGGGCTGTTGCCGCCCGGTTTATTGAGCAGTTTATGGCAGGCGGCCTTGAGAATTTTGGCGCGCGGATCGAAATGCTTGTAAATCCGGTGGCCGAACCCCATCAGGCGAACCTTGCTGTCGCGCCGCTTGGCCTGCTCGATGAACTTGCGGCCATCGCCGCCGTCAGCCAGAATCTGCTCCAGCATGTTGATGACTTCCTGATTGGCGCCGCCATGCCGCGGCCCCCACAGGGCGGAAATGCCGGCGGAAATCACCGAGTAGATGTTGGCCATGCTGGACCCGGCCAAACGCACGGTGGAAGTGCTGCAATTCTGCTCATGGTCGGCGTGCAGGATCAGGAACAACTCCACGGCGCGGACGATGTCCTCGTCCTGATGATAATCCCGCACCGGCGACGCATACATCATGTTGAGAAAATTCTGCACATAGCGCAGTTTGATGGAGGGATACATCACCGGTTCGCCGATGGATTTCTTGTAGGAAAACGCCGCAATCGTGCGCACCTGCGAAATCAAGTTGGCCATGAATTGCTCTTCGGCGTCCCGGTCCAGCACATCGGGCAGCGGGTAAAACGTGGACAGCGAAGCCACCATGGTGGAGAGGATTCCCATCGGATGGGCATGGTTGGGGAAGGCCAGGAAGAAATGGCGCATGTCTTCATGGATCAGGGAAGACACATTCAGACGGTTGGAAAACACCGCCAATTCATCAGCCGTCGGCAATTCGCCGTGAATCAGCAGATACGCCGTTTCCACAAAAGTCGAGCGCGCGGCCAGCTCTTCGATGGGATAGCCGCGGTAAAGCAACACGCCCTTTTCACCGTCAATGTAGGTAATGGCGCTGCGGCAACTGCCGGTGTTGGCCAGCCCGGGATCCATGGTTATCAAACCCGTCCGGCTGCGCAAAGCGGCAATATCTATGGCCCGTTCGCCCGTGACGGCGGCCACCAACGGCAAAACATATTCCCGCCCGTCAACCAACAGTTTGACCTCATCGCTCATGCATCCTCCCATATTATCCTTTGCAGAATTTTGCTTCATAATGAATTTGAACGGAAATGTCAAGGATGTACCGCATTTTGTCGTTCGCGCTTGACATTCCCGGCGTCATTTCGCATTATTAACCCATTTAACCACCATTGCCAGGAGACGCGCATGTCACGGGTTTGTGAAATCTGCCACAAGGGAGCATTAACCGGCAACCGCATCGTCCGCCACGGCTTGCCCAAGGCCAAGGGCGGCATCGGTTTGCACACCACGGGCATCACCCGCCGGAAATTTCTGCCGAATCTGCAAAAAATCCGCGTGCTGGAAAACGGCGGGATCAAGGTGCGCAAGGTCTGCGCCAATTGCATTAAATCCGGCAAAATCATTAAAGCCTAGGAAGGAAACGGCCGGTTAACCGCGCGTTCCCCGGCGGGGCCGGGCGGCAACGGCGCGCAACCTTAAAGTCGGCTTGAACCGATCCTAGTCATCCGGGAGGCCGCAATGAAGTTCTGGTTGATTCCAATCGCCGTAATCGCGCTGATCGGGCTGGCATTGGCCGGCATTTACAACAAACTGGTCGCCCTGCGCAACCGGTTTAAAAACGCTTTCGCCCAGATTGACGTGCAACTGAAGCGCCGCTACGATTTGATTCCCAACCTGGTGGAAATCGCCAAGAAGTACATGCAGCACGAGCGGGAGACGCTGGAAGCTGTGATTAACGCCCGCAATCAGGCGGCTTCCGCGCAGCAGACCGCCGCGGCCGCCCCCGGCAACCCCGCGGCCATGAAAGGCCTGCTGGGCGCCGAAGCCGCCTTGACCGGAAGCGTCGGCAAATTTTTCGCGTTGATGGAAAACTACCCCGACCTGAAGGCCAACCAGAACATGTCGCAACTGATGGAAGAACTGACTTCCACGGAAAACAAAATCGCTTTCGCCCGGCAGTCCTACAATGACGCAGTCATGTCTTACAACACCGCGCGCGAGACATTCCCGAACGTGCTGATCGCCGGGCCGTTCGGCTTCGGCGAGGCCGCCCTTTTCGAAATTACCGATGCCGCCGAACGCGAAGCGCAAAAAGTAAAATTTTAGCGCCTTATGGATTTTTTCGAGCACCAGGCGCGCGCCCGCCGCAACACCAGCCGGTTGATTTTCTTTTATGGCCTGGCGGTGGCGCTGATCATGTTGTCCGTTTACCTCGCCTTTGCTTTCATCCTGGGCCTGGCCGGGGCCGCCGGCGGGGATGCCGCGGCCGCCGCCCGCCAGCCGATGCCGCTCTGGGATCCCGGACTGTTCGTCCTGGTGGCGGCCGGCACGCTGCTGGTGGTCCTGGGCGGCACCGCCTATAAGGTCATGAGTTTGTCCCGGGGCGGCATTGCCGTGGCGTCGCTGCTGGGCGGCCGCCCGATTCCGCGCAATACCGCCGATCTGAACGAACGCAAGACTTTGAATGTTGTCGAGGAGATGGCGATCGCCGCCGGCATCCCTGTCCCGCCGGTATACCTGCTGGAAAACGAACCCGGCATTAACGCCTTTGCCGCCGGTTATGCCCCGTCGGACGCGGTGATCGGCATCACGCGGGGAGCCGTCCGGCAACTTTCGCGGGATGAACTCCAGGGCGTAATTGCCCATGAATTCAGCCACATCTTCAACGGCGACATGCGTTTGAACATTCGCCTGATGGGCGTGTTGCACGGCATCCTGCTGATCGGGCTGATTGGCTACTGGCTGCTGCGCAGTTCCATGTATGCCAACAGCTATCGTTCTTCCAGGAAAGGCAAGGGCAATTCCGGGGCGCAGATCGCCATCCTCGGCCTGGCATTGTCGGCCATCGGTTTTGTCGGGGTGTTCTTCGCCAAGCTGATCAAGAGCGCCGTTTCGCGCCAGCGCGAATTCCTGGCCGATGCCGCGGCGGTTCAATTCACCCGCAATCCGGACGGCATCGCCGGCGCCCTGAAAAAAATCGGGGGCGCGTACGCCGGCTCCAGTATCCGCGAACGCCATGCCGAGGAAGCCAGCCACTTTTTCTTCGCCAACGGTTTGAGTTCCGCCTGGTTTTCACTGATGGCGACCCATCCGCCCCTGGCGGAGCGCATCCGCCGGATTGATCCGTCATTCACCGGCGATTTTCCCGTTTTGGCGGATGACACCCAACCGGCGGAGTCCGCATCCGCCGCCGCGCCTTATGCGCCGGGACAATCCGTCAGCGCCATCGCAGCCGGCGCGGTTGGCTGCGCGGTGCGCGTCAATCCCGAGACGGCGGCGGCATCCGTCGGGGCCCCCGGAGCGGAGCATCTGCGTTATTCGCAGCATCTCCTGGCCTCCTTGCCTCCCGCACTGCAAAATGCCGCCCGCGAGACTACCGGCGCCCAGGCGGTTATCTTCAACCTGCTCTTGAGCGCCGAACAGTCAACCCGCGACCGGCAACAGCAGATGCTGCGGCAGACCATCGAGACCGCCGTGCGGCAGGCGGCCGGCGCGCTGGCCGCCCCGGTGCGCGATCTTTCCCCGGAACTGCGCCTGCCGCTGGCCGACATGGCCATCGCCACCCTCAAGGAATTGGCGCCCGATCGGTTCAGCAGTTTCCGCGCCGGCGTGGAAAAACTGATCACCGCGGACGAACGGGTGGACTTGTTTGAATACACCTTGTACCGCATGCTTTTGCGGCATTTGACCCCATATTTCGAGAAACCCCGCCCAACCCCCGTCAGGTATTACAGCCTCAAGCCTTTGCGCCCGGCATGCATAGATTTGCTTTCCTGCCTGGCGTACCGGGGCGTTTCCGACGGAGCGGCC
>JAXGSX010000269.1:0-5041 GCA_040775225.1 Kiritimatiellia bacterium
CATCATGTCCTACCAGGATGGCTCCCCGGTGATTCAATACGATACCAGGACCGATACGCGCAAGGTGCTGGCATTCCTCTATCCTTATTACCACGCCAAGTACGGATATATTCCCACCGGCTCGTATTCGTTCGCCCTGGATGAGCGCGGCGCGGGCTTGTTCATGGTGTGGAATGGCGCGTTCATCCAACCGGCGCCTAATATCGGGGTGGATTTCTGGGGGCATTGCTCCGTCATGTACATGAAAATTCCCGAGTCGGAGCGGATGGAATAAATAACAGGAGGCTCACCACAGGTTCGCCCTCCAGGAACGTTCCAAACATGAATATCGTTTTAAAACCGATTCACGGGCATGGCCAATCAGCGGGAGAAAGCAAAATGTGTATTAAAGCGAAAATTCGGCAACAGGCTGCATGGACGGTGGCGGCCATCTGCGCGGCGTCAATTGCGGCGGGCGCCGGCCCGGCGGCGGAAAACGAGTAAAATATGCAAAAAAAGACTGGCATGCAGGAACTCGCAATCGGTCCGATCAAACTGGATGGCGCAAACGGACAGGCCTGGCCGGCGGCCGGTAAAATGCCGTTGGACACAGCGCTGACGGTGGCCGCCTGGGTTGTCCCCGCGGATAACCTGGCCGAGCGCATGCGCACCGTGGTGTCGAAGTGGGCGCCGCAACCGGCCTTTGATGCCTTTGACGCTTACGACGCCGGCCGGACTGACGGACTGGACACCACCGGGTTCCTGGGCGCGGTGTTTGACGGCCGCTATCTCTACTTTGCGCCGCAGCACAACACCGTCCGCCGGCATGGCGTGGTTTTGCGTTACGATACCCATGCCGCGTTCAAAGGCCCGGACGCCTGGCAGGCGTACGACGCCGAACAGACCGACGGACTGGCCACCCGCGGATTCTACGGCGCGGTGTTCGACGGCGCTTATGTTTACTTCACCCCGCGCACGGATGGACAATCCTACCATACCCGGGTCTTGCGTTACGACACGCGCCTGCCGTTCAAGCAAGACGCCAGCTGGGCGGCTTTCGATGTCGGCTTGAATAATTCCTACCAGGGCTGCGCGTTCGACGGCCGGTACGTATATTTCGCGCCCGGCGCCAACCAGGACAGGGAACGCGCCGGCGGCCGGCCGGCACCGATGCTGCGCTATGACACGCAAAAACCTTTTGCCGACCGCGCCAGCTATGAAGTTTACGAATTATCCGGCCACCCGGGCCTGGAAAATACCCGCGTGGACCTGGATGGCATCAGTTTCGACGGCCGGTACATGTACTACGCGCCGCTGATCGGCGAACTCGTTGTCCGCTTTGACACCCGGCGGCCGTTCACCCAGCCGGAATCCTGGGCCTGGTTCAAACCGCAGGGACTGAAAATGTGCGTCGGCCCGGTGTTCGACGGCCGGCATGTCTATTTCGGCGGTTATAACACCCATAACGTCGTCCGCTACGATACGGCGGCCGACTTCCTGGCGCCGGCCGCCTGGCAGTGCGTGGATGTCAAGCAGGTATGCGGCGCGGAATGGGCCGGCTACGACGGCGGCTTCTTCGATGGCCGGTACCTTTACCTGACCCCTTTTTACGAACAGCAAACCGGTTTGCCGGATGAGCCGAATAAAATCCACGCCCAAGCGGTCCGCTACGATACCCTGGCGGCGTTCGATAGTCCAGCGGCCTGGCAATGGAAAGATGCCGGACATACCGACGGATTGTTCACCGTGGGCTACAATGCCGGCGCCACGGACGGCCGGTACCTGTATTTCGCGCCCTGGCATGACGGGGTGGCCTACGCCAACGGCGGCAAAATCGTCGGACACGGCCGCGTGCTGCGTTATGACACCGTCGGCGCCAACGGCTCGTTTGTCCTGAAATACATGGATTACGGACATAACGGCGGGTTGTGCGGTGCCATCCCGGGGCCGACGTTTACGATCAACACCGACCGCGGCGTATTCTCCGCGCGCGCCAACCGCGTGCCGGCGCCCGGCCGGCGGCACCTGGCCGGCGTGTATGACGGCCAATCCGTCAAGCTGTATGTTGACGGTGCGCTGGTGAACGAGCAGCCGGCGTCAGGCCGGCTCTGCGCCAATGCCGTGCCGGTGATGCTCGGCCAACTGGGCGGCGGCGGCGCCGCCTTCGCCGGGACCCTGGAACGCGTGGTCATCCGCGCCGCCGCCGCCACGCCGGCGGGAATCTCGGAATTGATGCAGGCTGCCGGCAAGTGACGCCTGAATCCTGCCGGTGTTCCCGTGGCGCCGGGGCCATGATTACGCCCTTCCCATAGCTAGATTTGGCCGCTGGTGATAAATTCAATCACGCGGAAATCAAATGCGCCGCAGGTCACATCCAGGCTCAAGGGACTGGTTAACGCCAGGTTGGTTTCCGTCCAGATATCCGTTGCCTTTGTGAAACGCAGAGTATCATTGCGGGGTTGGATTCGGCCAGTCCAGGATGCCGCCTGATTGTTGATCAGAATGACGGTCAGGCGCTGCGGCCGGGCGGTGATCAAATATTGTATCGGCAATCCGGCCACTTCCACCGGCAAATGCGGCCGGATCAAGTGCGCCAGCAAGTCCTGGCAATGCGCGGCCATCGGCTTGCCGATGCCTTTGCGCGCGTAGTGCGCCATGGTAGTATAAATCGCGCCTTCTCCCATGGCATGCCGCACCACGGCCGGCACGGCCGGCTGGTTGCCGCGGCGGGCTTCAATGCAAGCCTCGGCGCCAACGCGCAATTCGGCGGCTTCCACGACCATCGGACCTTCATCCCAGACATTGCCCCACGCCGTGTGGAATTTGGGATAGGAAGCAATTTTGCCCGTGGTTTGGAAGCCGGCAAAGTCCGCGGATATCCGAGCATAATGCTTGATGTTCAGGACCACTTCACCGCCCGCCGCCGCATAACGCGCCAGTTTTTCTTGCAGATCCGCGGTCAGTTGCAGCGCCCCAGTGATGATCAGGATTTTGTATTGCAGGAGTACTTCCAGCGGACAGTTTTCCAGCACCACATCGAAGCAATCGCCGAACCGGCTGGCGGCTAACACCCCTTTTTCCAGCGGACGCCAGTCCGTTGCCGGAGCATCCGAGCGGCCGGCCGCCAGGCGCGCCTTGTAATCACGGTCGTCCAGGTCCCCGGCAAAGCAACAATTGTCCTCCTGCCCCGGAAACAGGAAGTTGAACAGATCGTCAATCATCAAGTCGCCGGGGCCGTATTCCAGACAGCCGCCCCAAATGCGGTGATCGCGCGGGTCCCAGCCGTGGTCATGCTCAAGCATGATGGCGCAAGGCGTCAGCGGCGAGCCGCGATCGGGATGTTTGGCCAAAGCATGCTTGCCGAACATCTGCGCTTTCCGGCCGAACTCGGAAAGTTCCCAACCGCCGGACGGGGTTTTAATCCAGCAGCTTGACGCCGTGGATTCCAAGTGCGTGAAATTTGCGCCGGAATAAAAATAAGCGATAAGTTCCCGTAAAATCAGGCTGCCTGAAAGCCCGCTGATTTGCCGGCCGTCGCTGTCATAGAAACACGCGCCATCAATGCATCCACCCCAACCGGAAATATCCATGCCCCAATATGCGCCATACTGCCGGGCGGCGCCGCGCATGAAGGCCGCGGCAATCTGGCCGCTGCCCAACGTGCCGGTGCGCTCGCACCAGACCAGGCGCGCGCCCCATTCGTACGGATAATGTGTTGAGAAACACCGCGACACCTGAATGGCGATGTTATCCCTGGCAAAATCCACCTGATAACGACCGCGCATCATGATGAAGTCGGCCATTTTCCGGTTGGTATTCGGATAACGGGACGGATCGTTTTCAAAATAACATTGCCGGTAGTATTCATAAGCTTCCGGCCTGCTGTTGAATAACCGTGCCGGCCATACCACGCCGCCGTCCTGTTCGCCGCAGATACACCACCAGACCCGCTCGCCGTCGCGCGCCATATAACGCCTGAGCAGGGCGACACGGCGGTCCAGGTATTCCTGGTAGGACTCGGCCGGATAAAGTTTGGCTACATTTTTCTGCTGGTCGGACGACAGCCAGAAATCAACAATTGCCAGGTGATTGGCCGTATCCGCCCTTGCCATCCGCCGTTCATCGGGGTTGGTCCAGATGCGCACGCCGTTGCAGGGGATGGCCGCCCGGGTTTGTTCTATGCTTGTGTATTCAATGCCCGTGGCCGTCGGCGAAGGAAAAACATCCTGCCCGCCCAAGGCCTCGCCCTGGTCGAATTCCACGGAAAAAACAAAGGTTTCGCGGTTCATTTTAACCGGGCGAAATGCGGCGGTTTCATTGCCGGAGCGGGACATGTTATTTCCTGCATTTTGCGCGAATATTGGTTTTGGCGCGGGGTCTATGATCCTTCAACGCTAAAATTTTAACATTGCCGTCAAGTATTGCTCCATCCCGGCGCAACAAGAACAGCAAACGCTTGACAAATGCCGCATAAATAACCTATGGTTAGCTCCGTTTGCGCCAGACGGCCCTCCGCCGCCGGCGCGGCTCAACCGCAGTTCAACTTATTGGTTACCGGGAACATTATGGGACAGCAACTCCGCAAGCGCGTCAAACGCCAACGCCGCAAAAATTGGATTGAGCGCAAAAAACACGCCGCCAAGCCCGCCGCGCCGCAGAAACCCGCCTGACCGGCGCCGATGATGCCATGAAATTTTCCGGCCAGACTGGCGCCGGACGACTCTGGCAGGGGCTGGCGCTGGCCTGCCTGCTGCTCGCCGGATGCCGCACGCCTTCCGTCCGCCTGCCGCCGCTGCCGCCCAATTCCATCAGGCCGGTGGTCGCGGTCTCCCTGTTCGAAAATGAAACCGGGTTCGCCGGCCAATGGAAACTGGGCCGCGGGATTCCCGACCTGCTGGTGGCGGAACTGCTGGCCACGGGTTACGTGGAAGTGGTGGACCGGCAGCACATCAGCGCCGTGGTCAACGAAATCAAGCGCCAGGGCCAGGACCTCTTCCGCAAGGAAAATGTCGTCGCGCGCGGCCGGCTGAAAAACGCCCGCTACCTGGTGCGCGGCGCGATC
>JAXGSX010000270.1:0-5003 GCA_040775225.1 Kiritimatiellia bacterium
CGGGATGGCGATGCCGTATTGCATTCCGGTGGACATGACCTGTTCGCGCTGGAACACAGCCTGGCGGGCGGTTGCCATGTCAGTGATCAATTCCTGCCGTTGGAGCAGGGCCAGGAGTTCCTCAATCACGTCCTGCTTGGTGTTGCCCTGCAACCGGGGTTGCAGGGCGCCGGCATCGAGAAACCGCAGCATGGACGAGTGCGGGCTGAATTCGCGGACCGGACTTTGGACGGTTTTGCCGATGGCGTCATGATCAATGGGCGCCCGCAATTCACGGATGGTCTGTTCCAGTTCGGCCAGGACCTCGTACATCGCGGTATTGACAAAGGGGATATCGGTGCGCGGGCAGTCGAAACTGATGCTGTCGGGTCCGGCCGCCATGCTGATGACGGTCTGCCCCTTGCGAATCTGGTAAAGCTGTCCGGCGTGGCTGAGCGTGTGCACGAAAAAACCTTCCGCCTCGAAAATTTCCGTCAGGCGGTCCGCGAGCAATTTAACCGTGCGCGGCGAAGGGAAATGAAACACGGCCGGTTTGGCCGCGCCGCTGCCGCCGGCATACTGCCGGACGCCGGCGGCTGGATTATGAAACAGGGCCACCAGGATAGGCGGCGCGACCAGCGTGGTTACCAGGGTCATCAAAACGCTGACGGCGAAAACTTCATGCGACAGCAGGCCGGCGGCCAGTCCGATGCCGGAGATGATCAGGGCGACTTCGCCGCGCGGCAGCATGCCGCAGCCGATGCGCAGGGCGCCGCGCAGGTTAAACCGGCAGGCCAGGGCCGGCAGCGCGCAGCCGGCAATTTTAGCGGCGACGGCGACCAGCGTATAGACCGCGCCGAAGACGATGATACTGCGCGAACCCAGCAGGCGCAGGTTAACCAGCATGCCCATGCCGGTGAAGAAAACCGGCACCAGCAGGGCATAGATCGGTTCCAGTTTTTCGCGGATGACGTGGGCTATATCGGCCTTGGAAAGCGAAAGGCCCATCACGTAAGCGCCGACGATCATGGCCAGGCCCGCTTCCTCAAACAACCCGGCCAGCAGGAGGGCCAGGCCCAGCGCCATGCTGGCGATGGCGGAGCGGTCGCGGAAGGTTTTCAGCAGGAAACTGATCTTGTGCGCCGCGAGCAGGCCGATCACCGTTGCGGCCAGCCAGATGCCGATGGCCTTGGCGGCGATCAGGCCGATATGCGGCCAATTGATGGCGCCGGCATGGTTCAGACCGCTGATCACGCCCAGGCCGATGGCCAGCAGGATGATCCCCAGCACGTCGTCAATGACCGCGCCGGCAAGGATGGTGACGCCTTCCGGCGAATCCAGTTTGCGTTGTTCCGCCAGCACGCGGGCGGTGATGCCCACGGAAGTGGCGGTGGAGATGATGCCCAGGAACAGGCATGCGGGGCTCAAGAATCCCAGTTGCCGGCCGAACAGCATGGGCGAGAAAAACACGCCGGTCAGGTTTCCCAGCAGGAAGGAAGCGGCGACTCCGCCGATACCCACCAGGCTGCCGGCGATGGAATAGCGCAGAAACAATTTGATATCGGTTTCCAGCCCGGTCATGAAGAGCAGGATAATGGCGGCCAGCGAGCAGATGCCGTACAATTCCGGCGAGACCGGGAACCGGTCGTGCATGGGGAAAAGTCCGTCCGGCAAAAGTCCGGGCAGGGGCAAGCCGCCGAGGAGGTAGGGGCCGATGATCAGTCCGGCGCAAAGTTCGCCCAGCACGCCCGGCAACTTGAGTTTCTCAAAAAGCATGTTGCCGATCTTGGCGGCAAACAGGATGGCGCCCAGTTGCATGATCAGCATCATCATGCGGTGCGTCATGCCGCCGCCGGCCGCCGCCGGGACGCCGGCCGTATCGGCGAGCGCCGGGGCGGCGCCCGCGCCCAGGGTTAACAACCAGACAGCGGCGCGTTTAAAACCGGGTTGAATGCTCATTTTAAAACCATGCCTTTCAGGGAGCCTGGGGCAAACGGCAGGGGGACTTTCCACAAACCCGGTCAATTTGCAAGATAATTTTTTTATGGCCAAGCCGCCGACTTTCCGGCATAATATCCGGCGGTTAAATTTACGGATGGGACACCATGCAATTTAAAATCTGCACTTACGGCAACCCGGTCTTGCGCGCCCAGGCGCGGCCGGTGGCCTTGCCCGACGCCGGCATCGGCAGCCTGTCGCAGGACATGCTGGCGGCGATGAACGTCAAACGCGGCGTGGGCTTGGCGGCCCCGCAGGTGGGGGTCAGCCGGCAGATTTGCGTAATCAGTTTCGATTCCAAACTGGATATTGCCGCCCCCGATGGCCCGCGCCTGAACCCGGAAGCGGTCTTTCCGCTGGTGTTGATCAACCCGGTAATTACCGCCAGGACCGGCCGGCAGACGGACCAGGAAGGCTGCTTGAGCGTGCCGGATATCTGGGCGCCGGTAACGCGCGCGCAGCAGGTCAAGGTGGAATATGACGATCTGGCCGGCGTCCGCCGCGAGTTGCTGGCCCGGGGTTTCCTGGCGCGGGTGATCCAGCACGAGCTGGATCACCTGCAGGGCGTGTTGTTTGTTGACCGGGTATCGCCCGTGCGCAAGGTCGCGCTGGCCGGCGAGTTGAAACGCATGCGGCGCAAAGCGCTGGCGGGGCCGCCGGCCGGCAGCCTGGCGTGACGGGGCGCAAACAGCGGCGGTCCGGGACCGCGGCGCGGCGGGATGCCGCCGGCGGCGGACTTTCATGAGGCGGTCCATAAATCGCAGGTTGACAGGGAGGCGCACAGATGTTGATCAAGGCTGAAAAGTTCAACGGGCGGCAAGCCTGGCGTTTGTCCAACGGCCAGGTGGATCTGATAACGCTGGCCGGCGGAGGCCATATTGCCGGGGTGTTTCTGAATGGCGGCCCGGAAATCAATCCTTATTGGCAGCCAAAATGGCGGACCATCGAGCCCTGGCGGTATCGCGCTGCCATGGCCGGCAAATACGGCGCCAGTTTGCTGGCCGGGATTGCCGGCCACAGCATCTGTCTGGGGGTTTTCGGCGGGCCATCGCCGGACGAAGAGCGCGCGGGCGGTCCCGGCTGCCATGGTGAAGCGCCGATTGTCCGCTGGCGCGTCCTGGGCCGGCAGTGTTCCGCCCGCCGCCTGTCTTTCACTTATGGGTGCGAATTGCCGGTGGCGCGGATGGCCTTGCGGCGGACGCTGACCATGCGCGCCGGGTCATGCGTGGTCGGCGTGCGCGAGGTGGTGGAAAACCTGGCGCGTTGCGACACGCCATTCACCATGTGCCAGCATGTGTCGTTCGGCGCTCCGTTTATCGAGCCGGGCGTTACGGTTTTCGACATGGCGGGCGGGCGGGCGCATACCTTCCCGGCCGTATTCGGCAAACCCCATCGGCTAAAACCCGACACCGCCTTCGCCTGGCCCGCCGGGCCAGGCATTAAAGGGAGGGTTGATTTACGGACCATGGGGCGCGGCCGCAACAGCGATTTCTATGCCGTCCTGATGGATTGCCGCCGCGCGCCGGTCTGGTTCAGCGCCCTGAATCCGCGCCGGAGGTTGCTGGTGGCTTATGCCTGGCATCCGGCGGATTACCCCTGGACGGGAGTCTGGGAGGAAAACCGGGCCCGCGCGGCGGCGCCCTGGCTTGGACGCGAAGTGGCGCGCGGCATGGAATTCGCGAATGCGCCGTTCCCGATGAGCCTGCGGGATGCGGTTAATCTGGGGCAATTCCACGGGCGGCCCGCATTCCGTTGGCTGCCGGCGCGCGGCCGCGCGGTCTTTGAATATGCCATCCTTGTCCGGCGGGTTGAACAGGGGGCGCGCGGCGTGGCGGATGTCCGGACGGACGGCGCCGAGGCGGAAGTTAAGTTCGTTTGACCGGCGGTTCCGGCAGCCGGCGCGGGGAAATTTTCGCGGCGCCGGCGGCCGTTTTCACTTGTGTTCCGGGCGGTTGAAAATCTTGTGGTAAACCCAGTATTGCGCCAGGGCGAAAACAAGCATAACCACCGCTGCGGAATATTTTATTTCCGTCGGCAGGGTGGTTGACCAAGCGATGCCGCACACGACCAACCACAATGCTGCGTTGGCGTCAATCACGGTCAGCAATCCGCGTTTTTTCTTTAATTCCTGCAGGTTCACGAAAATTTCCCTGGCAACCGCCGGTCGTAATCCGTTGCCGCGTTGCGTACGGTTGACCGGGCGGCAATGGCCGAAACCACAAGTTTGCCGTTTAATTTCTTAGGAATACCATGCCGGCCAAACGAACTCAAGCTAAAATTGCAATAACGCGCTGATTATTTTGCCGCGAAGTATTTTGCCGCGGAGACCGTGTTGAATGATGGGGCAGCACGGTCGCGTTACAGGTTAATGCCGAGGCGGGCGAACTCCGCGCGCAAATCCTCCCGGTTGCGGGTTTGCAGCAGGGCCAGCATGTTGGCGCGCGGGATGTGGAAGGTTTTCGCGTAGTGGGGAATCCAGCGCCGGAACAGCAGGGGCGCGATACGGTCGCCGTGCAATTCCGACAGCCGGCGGAAATGTTCCCGCAAAAAAGCCCGGCGTTCGCCGTCATTGGGCGCGGGCGGCGGGGCGCCGCCGGCCAGAGCGGCGGCGCAGCCGCGGATCAGCCATGGATCATGCAGGGCGGCGCGGCCGATCATGACGCCGGCGCAGCCCGTTTCCGAGCGCATGGCGTGTGCGGTTTCCGGCGTGCAGATATCGCCGTTGGCGATGACGGGCAGACGGGGCACGGCGGCGGCGATGCGGCGGATGGCGGCGCGGTCGGCCCGGCCGGCATAGCCCTGGGCGCCGGTGCGGCCGTGAATCGTCAGGGCCGCCAGTCCGGCCTCCTCCAGCGCCGGGGCCAGGCGCAGGGCGGTTTCATGGTCCGCCTCCCAGCCCAGGCGCAGCTTGGCGGTTACCGGCACGCGCACGGCGGCGGCGACGCGGCGCGCGATGGCCAAAGCGAGCGCGGGCGATTGCAGCAAGCCGGCGCCGGCGCCCCGCCGAGCAATTTTACGCTTGGGGC
>JAXGSX010000271.1:0-4945 GCA_040775225.1 Kiritimatiellia bacterium
CCGCCGTGACCCGCTTGGTATGCGCCGTCGGGCTGAAACGCGAAGGCGTGGAATTCGACTCGATTGACGGGTTGCCCGCGCGCATCATCATCCTGACGTTGTCGCCCCTCATGACGGCCGCGCCGCATGTCCAATTCATGTCCAGCATCAGCCAGATTCTCGATGAAAACGGCCGCAAACAACTGCTGGCCTGCCGCACCGCCGGAGAAATGTATGCCCTGCTGACCCGGACTGAACAAGGGCCCGCGCGCCGGCGCCGCCGCTGGTTTCACAGGCCGGCGCATTAATATTGATCCCGGGGCGGCAGAAAACTTGACAAACAAATTCAAAAGCTTGACAATGCGACAGTTTAAGCACCCCGGGAGAATCGCCTCAACATTATGGATCCAGCCAATTTTGCCACCCCGACTTTGCGTGTACGCCTGCGACTGCTCTGGGGAACGCCCCGGCGTTTTTTCCTGAATGTTTTCCGCCCCGCTTACGTGCGCCGGCGCCTGGAGCAACGGCAGGGCGCCTGCCGGCGCTGCGGCGCTTGCTGCCAACTGGTCGTGAGATGCCGGTTTCTGAAACGCGATCATGCCGGTTTGCCGGCTTGCCGGATTTACGGCATTTGCCGGACTAAAAACTGTTCCAATTTCCCCATTGACCGCCACGACCTGGCAGACCGCGATCTGATCGCGCCGGATACGCCATGCGGTTTTTACTGGAACCTGAATCCGTGATGAGGCCGGGCGGTCTTTTCTGTCAAAAAAAAGTAACTTTTTTAATGATGTCGAATAATATCATCAATGGCTGTATATTAAAACATTGTAATGCAAACTTGGAATCCCGTCACGGATTCAGGCGGAAGATAGCGGATGCCGGAACGTTCCTGGACCGCCATTGTAAGTAATTTTAACATAAAGCGGAAGAAGATAACGAAGGCAAATCATCGGCAGAACCGAAGAATACTTTCTCAGACCCGGATTAGCCGGAAAGCATTTTTTTATTGCATAATGCCTGATCAGCCTGTAAATTACGCTTCAGAAGTGCAATATAACCCATCAAATGGAGAAACTATGCCGCAGAAACCTAAATTCAACGAAGAACAAGCGCAAACGATGGTGGAAATGTACAAAAGCGGTACGCCGATCAAGGCTATTGCCCGCGAAATGGATACTTCCCCCATTACCGTGAAAAGTTACCTGAAAAAGGCCGGCCTGCGCAAACGTCCCGGCAAAAAAGGCGCGCCGAAAAAAGGACGCGCAAAAGCCGTACGGACGGCATCCGCGGGCAAAGCTCCCGCCAAGTCCGGCACGCTGGCCCAGCTCGTCGGTCAATTGAAACAAACCGAAGCGGAAATCGCCGGTCTGCAGAAATGCCTTGCGCAGGCTGTCGCGCAACAGGCCCGGCAGCTGGAACTGCTGAAGGAGATGGTGAAAATATAACTCCGAATGCTTTCCCGGTGACGATTGCCGCTTAGGCCATAGCCGCCCCCGGGCGCAGCTTGATTTGTCGCGAAGGACAACCCGCTTCCGGGCGGGTTGTCCTTTTTTTTGAACTTGCAAACCATCCCGCCTGGAGTACACTGGATTTTTTGGCTTGTCCGGCAGCCGCATTCCCGCAGCCTTGTCCGCTGCGCCCGGCATGGTTTCCAGGCCGAGGACCAATGGCTGTTTTGCACCCGGGCAACACGAAATCATACACCAGGAGGAGCATGCATGAAACTGACCCATAAAAAATTCCAGGACGATGGTAAACTGTCCCTGGAAGTCGCCGGCTTGAAATTCAAGAATAATTTCATTGTTGCCTCCGGTCCGACCGTCAAATGGCCGGAACATTTGATCGCGGCCGAGGAATCCGGCTGGGCCGGCGCCAGCCTGAAACTGGCTTTCGATCCCGAACCCTACATCAGCCTGCCGCCGCGCTACCGCTATTTCAACGACCAGAAATACCACGCCTTCACCGCCGAGAAACGCCTGACTTTCGAAGCCTGCCTGCGCCTGATCGAGCAGGGCCGCAAAGCCACCCGCGATCTGGTCCTGTTCGCCAACATCACCTACGTCGGCGACAAGCCCGGATTGACCGGCTGGGAAGACATGGCCCGGTCCGCCGAGCGCGCCGGCGCTCACGCCATTGAACTGAACATGTGCTGCCCCAACATGTCCTTCAACGTCACCCTCACGGAAAACGACCGCACCGCGCAAACCGGGGCAAGCATGGGGCAGAACGCCGCGGCCGTCAGCATGATCGCCGCGGCCGTGAAAAACGCCGTGCGCATCCCGGTGTTCGTCAAAATCACCCCGGAAGGCGGCCGGATTGCCGACGTCGCCATGGCCTGCTACGACAAGGGCATTCCCTGCGTCTGCTCCGTCGCCAACCGCCTGGCCATCGCCGATTTCGACGTGGAAAACATCCAGCAAGGGCCCTACCGCCTGCAGGATGAGCCCACCCTGGCGTGTTTCTCCGGACCCTGGATCAAGCCCCTGGCCCTGCGCGACGTCTATGAAATCCGGCGCAAGGCCGGCCCGGAACATTTCATCCTCGGCACCGGCGGCATTGCCGGCTGGCGGGATGCCGTGCAAATGATCATGTGCGGCGCCGACCTGATCGGCGTCTGTACGGAAACAATGTTGAAAGGTTTTGACTTCCTGCCGCGCTGGCTCAAGGGCCTGCGCGGGTTCATGGACCAACATGGTTACCAGAACTACCGCGACTTCCGCGACCTGGCGGCGCAGCGCGTCACTTCCGCCGACCGGCTGACCCTGCATGCCGGCTACGCCGAAGTGGATGCCGAACGCTGCACCGGCTGCGGCCTGTGCGAGAAAGTCGGCCATTGCAACGCCATCAGGATCGTCAACCGCAAGAGCGTGGTTGACCGCGATAAATGCCTCGCCTGCTCCACCTGCGTGGATGTCTGCCCGGTGCATGCCATTTCCATGCACGACACCGGCATCCTGAAAAAATAAACCGCGGCGGCGCCGGGCGCGCCGCCAACCGCCCCCGCCCTGAACGCCGGATATTCAAACACCATCATGAAAAAACTCATCAAAAAACACGCCGACCCGAACCAGCTGGCCGCCATCACGCTGGGCGAAGACGCCTATCTCGACCAGCTTTACGGCTGCTTCCGTATCCACAACCCGCGCGGCGACGCCTTCACCCCCGAGCGCTCAGTGGAAATCGTGGCCCGCAGCGGCCGCCAGATTGACGTTACCGTGCCGCGGACCATGAAAGTGGACTTGCCGGCCGACACCAAGGCCGTCAATTCACCCATCTTCAAGCTGGAGCCCATCGGCCGGCACCTGGATACCATGCACCTGCTGACCATGCGCGCCTGCTGGAACCAGACCGACCAGGATATCCGCCGGATGACGGATATGGACCCCCACGGCTCCTTCGTGGCGCGGCTGCAGGGCAGCGGCTTTGACATCCCCGTGGGCACTTCCTCGGTGCTGCCCCTGGGCCGCCATAACACCTGGATCGGGATGATCCTGGTCCACCCCGAAGCGCGCCGGCAGGGCATCGCCAACGCCATGATGCAGGCCTGCGTCAAATACGCCATTGACCAGGACAAGATAATCAACGGCCTGGACGCCACCCCCATGGGCAACACCGTCTACGGCGCCGTGGGCTACGTCAACTCCTACCGTATCTGGCGCTCGTTCTACCAGTTGGCGGAATTCGCCGATGCCCAATACGACGCCGACCGCGTTAAAGTCATGACCGCCGCCGACCTGGATCCCGTCATCCGTTACGACGCCGCCGCCTTCCTGGAACGCGAAAACATCATGCGCCGGCTGTTTGAAGACGGCGAAGACGGCTGCTTTGTCTATCGCGACGATGCCGGCATTATCCGCGGATACTGCTACACCCGCCCCGGCCGGCAGCGCCCGTTCGTCGGACCGTTCATCGCCGATACCGATGAGATTGCGCGCGATCTGCTGACCGCCGCCAGCCGGCGCCTGGCGCGCGCGCAAGCCGGCCCGACCGCCGGCATTGACACCCCGGAATCGAAATTCAACAACCCGGGCGTCTATGTCGAGCGGGCATTCGATCAGCAACAGAAACCGTCCGGCCACCGCCTGATCAAGACCATCACGCTCGTGCGCGACTTCACCCGAATGTACCAACTGGTGGATGAAGCCCGCGCGGAACGATTAGTGCGTGACTTTGAAAAGGCCGAAGGCCTGGACAGCCAGTCGCCGCGATTGCGCGAGTTCGCGGACACCATGCATAAATCGGTGTTCAACTACACCGAAACGCTGGGGTTCATGAACCTCGAACGCGAAAGCCTCCAGCAGAAATTCTGGGGCATCACCGGGCCGGAAAAAGGCTGATCCCGCCATGGCCTTCACGGTTCATTCCGGCTGCTCAACTCTATGGTCACCGGACCGTCGTTGACGATTGTCAACGACATCTTCGCCTGGAATTGCCCCGTTACCACCCGGGTGGCGCCCAGAATCTTGCGTAATTCCGCAACGTAGCATTCATACAGTTGCCGGGCGGTTTCCGCCGGCGCGGCCAGTTCGAACCCGGGGCGGTTGCCGCGCCGGGTATCCGCGTGCAGGGTAAACTGGGAAATCACCAGCACGCTGCCGCCCACCTGCGCCAGCGCCAGGTTCATGCGGTCCTGCTCGTCGGAAAAGATGCGCAAGGCGGCGGTCTTGCCGGCAAGATAGGCGGCCTCGGCTTCCGTATCCCCCTGGCGCACCCCAAGCAAAACCACAAATCCCGTCCCAATCCGCGCAAGTTCCCGGCCATCCACCGCCACGGCGCCGGCGCTTACCCGTTGAATTAATGCTTTCATAAAGAAAAGGAAAAGGGGTCACTCATTAAAGGCGCGTTGTCAAGAGACATATTCCCCCCTTCCACACTTTTGTGTGGTTTTTCCTTATTTGCAACGTTAGTTCGCCGAGTCGAGTATTTCCGCCCGATTTTCCGTCCGTTCCCTACACCATTCAGG
>JAXGSX010000272.1:0-4897 GCA_040775225.1 Kiritimatiellia bacterium
CGGCGGCAGAACATGGCCTGCGCATGGTAATAAGTGGTTTCCCCGAGCATATAACGCATGCCGGTCCGGCGGCAGGTTTCAACCAACTTGTCGCACCAGCCCAGGATCTCGTCATCATCGGGGATGGTGATGATCGGCACCGCGCTGTAAACATGCTTGCCCGCATCCATGGCCTGGACGCACTGCGGGGCATGCAGCCAGGGTTGGGTGATGATCACCAGGGCGTCAACGTCGCTGCCGCAGATTTCATCCAGCGATGTAAAAGCATCGCGCGGATTGAATTTATCCCGGAAAAACGGATCGCCGGCAAATTGTTTGATCCGTTCCGGCTCGCGGTCGCACAAAGCTATGCGGTCCACCAACGGATGGCTCTTGAACAACGGGGCAAACGCCTTGCCGAAAGCTCCCAACCCAACCAATCCCAGACTGATTCCCATATGAATTCTCCTTTCTGGCGGCCTCGCGGCCGCGTCCCTGTTTTCTCCTCCAGCCGTCTCTGCGCGCCAACGCCAGCGCGGGAAAATCAGCGCCGGCCTGCATCCGGCGCGTCAATCTGGCGGCGCCGACAGGCAATCGTGCGTTTCGGACGTGAATTGCGACTGCAGTAATTCCGCGTACTTCCGCCGGGAAATCAAAGGCGGGGCATCCTTGATGATTTGCGCGGCGGCCCGGGCCTGTTCGCCCAGCAGATCAATCGCGCACATGGCCAACACCTTGGCCGGCGTCACGTAAGCCAAATCCCGGTCCACAATGCGGAAATCCGCGGCATGGGCCCGGCCGGCCGCGCCGCCCAGCCCCGGATGGATTGCCGGCATGATCTGGGTCACATCGCCCATGTCGGTGGAAGAAGACCGATGCGGCAGGAGCGTTATATTCTCCGCACCGACAAAACCGCTGACATTCTTTTTAAACACATCCGCCATCGCCCGGCAATCATGCAGCGGCAGGTATCCCGGCAGCGATTCAATCACGACCTTGGCGCCTACTGCCAGCGCGCCGGCATGGTAGGCCCGGCGGGTTTTGCCCGCCGCATCCAGAACCGCCGCGAGGGTCTGGGCGCGCACCATGGCTTCAATATCCACCCGGCCCGGCACGGTGCTGACCGATTCCCCGGCCTTCCGGATGATGGGATGAACGCGGACATGATCTTCATCCTTGAATGTTTCCCGTTGGGCGTGGACGGCCTGCAGCGCCAGGGTAGCGGCATTCAGCGCATTGATGCCGCGATGCGGCCCTTCCCCGGCATGCGCCGCCCGGCCGATAAAACTGATAAACTGCGAAACGAATCCGTTCATCGTGGAGCGCAGCGTCGCCTTGCGCCCCTCTCCGGTGTGGATCATCATGGCCATGTCCACGTCATCGAAAAGGCCCAACCGGATCAATTCCTGCTTGCCGCCCAGAAAACGGATTTTACCGTCACGCACAAGCTGCCGCCGGAAATCCAGTTCCAGGTATTCCTCGGCCGGCACGGCCATGAAGACTATCCGGCCCGCCAATTGCGACAGGATCCGGGATTGGTTCAACGCCAGCGCGGCGCCCAGCAATCCTGCAATCTGCGCGTGATGGCCGCAGGCATGCACCGCGCCGGTAACGGGGTCGGCCGCCGGATGCTCGGAAAGGATAATGCCATCCAATTCGCCCAGGAGCGCGATCGTCGGCCCCGGCCGGCCGCCCTGCAATTCCGCCCGCACCCCGGTCAAGGCCAGGCCGGTCCGGCAGGGCATGCCGAGCTGCCTGAAGAAATCCGCCGCCAACTGCGCGGTCTGGTATTCCTTGAAACCGGTTTCCGGATGCGCCCAGATTTTTTCACCAAGCGCGATGATTTCCGCGCGATGTCCGTCAACCGCCGCGCAGGCCAGTTCTTTCAGCGCGCCGGCAGAACCGCCGCCATCCCTTGCAGAATTCATGCATTGCCTCCATACGATGCCGCCCGGAAACGCCTGGTTTTCAACCCCGGGTCAACGCGCATCCTGCGCGCGCCAGCATGCGCCCGGCGTTATTGCGCATGACATCCCTGCGATCGGACGCGGTCAAACCGACATCGCGCGCGGCGCGGCCGAAAGCGGCCAACTCCTCATACATGAAAAAAGTAATTTTCTCGGATTCGGCGCCGGACGCCTCGCGCATGTGCGGGTCGGCCGCAACATTGCCGTATAAGCCTTTGGGCACGATGTTGATGTATAAGCCTTTTTCGCAGACGCGGCGGGCGCGCATCCGCAGGATGGGCAAATCGCTGCCGAACAGCACGCGGCGCGGGCCGACCGTTTCCAGCAGTTGGCGGAACACCGCGGCATTGGAACTGGCGGAGAAATCAAAATTCATCCGGCGTGTTTTGGCCAGAATTTTAAAGGCATCGCCCACATCCTCCGGGCAATAGGCGCGGCCGACATGCGCAATGATCAGTTGCAGTTTTGGGTAGCGTTCCTCAATCTCCAGCATCTGCGCCAGGTTCACCGGATCGCGCAGCCGCCCGTCGCGCGGGATGTGGAGCATGACAATCCAGCCATGCCGGTTCATGACTTCCAGCTGATGATGCGGGAAGAAATCGAAAATTCGTATCTCGCGCGTGGGCAGATACGATGGGGCCATGGTCAG
This sequence comes from Kiritimatiellia bacterium, assembly GCA_040775225.1. Classification (GTDB taxonomy): domain Bacteria; phylum Verrucomicrobiota; class Kiritimatiellia; order JAAZAB01; family JAAZAB01; genus JAXGPF01. Next base: position 2,596 of record JAXGSX010000272.1, read on the forward strand.
ATAGCTCTTGATTCCCAGGAACCCGCCGCGTTTGATCCGGCGTTCCAGATCGGCGGCCGGCCAGCGCGGATCGGAAAAGATCAAGGACGGGAAACCATGCCGGCGGGCGGCATCCGCCACGTAGGCATTGGCGGCGTCCAGAAACTCTTTGGTCAGCGAGGCAAAAATCATCGGGGTAACCGACTTACCGGGAAACATCAACTTGTATGTCTCAATCAGATGTTCCACCGGATTTTCCCCCGCCACCATGGACGGCCAGGATACGGTGCGTTTTGCCTCTCCGGCGGCGCATCGCTTTTTAAAGCGTTTAAGCCAGATATGAGTATGAATGTCAATGAATTCTTCCGGCAGCCACCCGGCGATGTGTTTGTCATAAAAACGGCGATCCGCATCCGTCACCGCAAACAATGGTTTTGCTCTCATAATGCTGTCATTCCCCAGATTTTTCATGGCCGCGTCATAAACCCCCCCGGCAAAGCGCCGGTGTAAGTCCCGTGATCCACCACTACCTGGCCGTTCACCAGCACGCAGTCAAATCCGGCCGGATACTGCTTCGGATGGTCAAACGTGGCGCGGTCAATCACGGTTGCCGGATCAAAAACCGTGATATCCGCCCAGGCGCCTTCCTGCAAAAGCCCGCGGTCTTTCAACCCCAGCCGCCGCGCCGGCAGGCCGGTCATCCGGCGCACCGCTTCGGCCATGGGGAACACCTGCTGTTCCCGGGCATAATGGCCGAGCACGCGCGGGAATGTGCCGAACATGCGGGGATGCGGACGGGCCTCGCTGGCCCGGGGCGCCCAGGCGTCTGACCCGACGGCGGTAGTGGGGTGGCGCATGATGGTCTTGACGTCCTCTTCGCACATCCCGTGAAACACGCAGTAAACCTGGGTCAGTTCCGGAAAGCGCGCGGCGATGTCCATGACCGTCTCGGCCAGGTCGTCAGGTTGATTCTTGCGGCCCGCAGCCTGGGCGATATCCGCCAGCGACCGGCCGGCCAGGGCGGCGTCCGGGGCATCGGAAATCACCACGCGTTCGCCGTCGCCGGCGTGGATATCGGTAAGGTATGCGATCAAATATTTTTTCAGTTGCGCCCGCTGTTTGGCATCCGCCAGCCGCGCCAGCCGGTCGGCCGGCCCGCCCTCCTGGGCCCAGGCCGGATACAGCAGGTAAATCCGGCCGCAGGAGGCGGTATAGGGGTATTGATCCTGAGTGACATCCAGTCCTTGCGCCCGATATTGATCCAGCAATTCCACCACGCCGCGGCTGCGCCCCCAGATATTGCATCCGCGGACTTTCAAATGCGACAGATGCACCGGCAACCCGCTGGCGCGGCCGATGGCGACAGTCTCCCGGATCGAATCGAGCAACCCCTCGCCTTCATCCCGCATGTGGCTGGTGTAATACCCGCCATGGCGGGCGGCCGCCCCGGCCAATTCCGCCACTTCGGCGGTTTGGGAATAATTCCCGGGCACGTAAGTCAGCCCGGTGGAAAATCCGGCCGCGCCATCCTGCATGGCCCGATCAATCAAGCCGCACATCTGTTGCAATTCCGATGCCGTGGGCGCGCGGTTGACATTGCCCATGACTTTTGTGCGGACGTCGTTATGCCCCACCAGCATGGCCAGGTTCAGCCCGCACTTACCGGCGCAATCTGCGGCGACTTTTTGAATATCCAACGGTGAAAACCCGCAATTTCCGCCCACCACGGTGGTGACGCCCGATTGCAGGTAATTCTCATTCACGCCTGGAACGCAATGCGTGTGCAGGTCAATGAATCCGGGAGTTACCATGTGTCCGCCGGCGTCTATTGTCCGTTGCGCGGCGCCGGCCACACTGGCAGATATGGCAGCTATCCGCCCCTGCCGGATGCCGATCTCGCCCGGCCGCCCTTCCGCCCCATCGCCCCGCACCAGCAATCCGTTAACAATCTTTACATCAAACATTTTCCACCTTCACTTGGCGCCGGGACGCCCCCGTCCCGCGCTGATGTCATTACTTTGCTCACTTGGAGCCGGGGCGCCCTCGCCCCGCTCTGATGTCTTTACTTTGCTCACGTGGAGCCGGGGCGCCCCGGCACCATCACACCCGCGTCCGGGGCGCGGGCGCCCCGGCTCCATTTTTTCTGGGCGTCCGGGCTCCATTTTAATACGGCCATCTTCAACAGCTTAAATCAAAAATCCGTCCCTTAAATTTCCAATCATCAGGATTATCCACTAATGCTTTCCGAACTGGATTTTGTTCAACATATTTCCATTTATCCGAATAAGACTCGCTGCTCCTGACGTAGCGATCAAAATAATCA
>JAXGSX010000273.1:0-4847 GCA_040775225.1 Kiritimatiellia bacterium
AAAAAGGCGTCGGGAAAGGCACCGTGGGCGTCATCTTCAGCGATGCGCTGCATGGCGCATACGGTGTGGAGGGCCAGGTAATACCCGCGGCCGGTAGCGAGTATGAGTTTTCCGTGTGGATCAAGGGCGATGCCGGCAATGCGCGCCAGCCTGACGTACGTGTTCTGGTTTACGTCTGGAATCTCGATGAAACCGGCGGCAAGCTCAAACGCGAGACCATCGTCCCGAAAAACGAGACCATTACCGCCGGGACCGCGTGGCAAAAACACACCGTCCGGTTTTTCCTGGAGGGCTATACGCGGATGGCGCCGATGGTTTCCATGACCGGCACGGAAACCAACATCCCGCGCAAGACCATCACCGGCGAGTTGCGCCCGCCGACGGATTTGCCTGTCGGCACGGCGATCTACCTGGATGATGCCGTCCTGATGTGTCTGGGGCGGGTGGATCATTCGGGATTGACCGTGGAGCAGGTGCGCGCCCTTGGCGAAAAACATGTCAAGGCTGATTGGCAGGATGTCAAGGGTTTGGCCGTCCCGCCGCTGGAAAAAGTCATGCTCGGCGACTCGGTGGAGGCGCCCGCGGCATACCTGGAGCTTGCGGATTACAATCCCTGGCCGGGAAATTGGAAGATCACCGACCTGGCCGGCGTCTGGAAAATCAGAAAATTGCCGGGTACGGAAAACAATCCGGCGGATGACGAGGGCACCCAAAAGCAATTCTGGCGGCCGGATTTTGACGATTCCGCCTGGCCGGAACGATCCGTCCCCGGCACATGGATTACGGAAGACAAGCCGCTGCCGCCGCTGGCGCAGGAATATGTGTACGATGGGCGGCTGAAAGGCCAGAATTTTTACGGCGTGGGCTGGTATCGCGCGCGCTTCGATTTGCCGGAGAAACCGGCGGATAAACGTCTGTTTCTGCATTTCGACCGGGTGCATTATGAAGCTGTCGTGTGGCTGAACGGCGTGAAACTGGGCGTGGACCGCGCCGGCAACAGCCCGTTCGAGTTTGATGTGACCGATACCGTCCGCGCGGGTAAAAACGCCCTGGCCGTGCGCGTCTGGCGCTCCGGGGAGCGTGAGAAATACGTCATCTCCGACCGCAATTACGGCGGTATTGTCGGGGATGTGCTGTTGATTGAACGGCCCGATATTTACGCCAGGGGCATATTGATTGATCCCAAGCTGGCCCGCTCGGAAATCGAGGTGCGGGCGGAACTGGTCAATCTGTCCGGCCGGCCGCAAACGGCGGATTTGAAGGTTGACCTTGTCCCGTATGGCGGCAACCGGACGATCCTGGCAGCGCTGGGCTTTTCCCCGCCCGATGCATCCGCGCCGCAAACAGCGGATGGCGGACGCCATGAGCTTGCGCCGGGAACCAACGCCATCAGCCTGAAAATCAGCATGGAGCGTCCGGTCCCGTGGTCGCCCGCTTGCCCGTTCCTCTACGAATTGGTTTTATCCGCCAATGGCCGGGAAGCCGGCCGGGAACGGTTCGGCGACCGCGAAGTGGGAACGCAGTCCAATCGCTATTTGCTGAATGGCAAGGGGTTTTTCCCGAAGGGGATTATTTTTGACATGCCATCGCCGGCGCCCGGCATCTGGCGCAATCATGCCAACCTGTTGCGGCGCGTGTTGGCGGCGCATAAGACGTGGGGCGTCAACATGATTTTCATTCAGGGCGAGCAGATCTTCGCCCCCCGCAATCTCTACGACATCTGCGATGAATTGGGAATTCTGATCAACGAGTGGCAGGGCGCCACGGCGCAGAAACTGGTCAAGACCAGCGCTTTGTTTGACGATGACAACATCGCCCGGCGTTTCCGGTATATTTACAACCATCCCTCGTTCGCCGTTTATACCATCGGCAACGAATCGCGCCAGAAGGAATTTATCAAGCCGATCAACCATGTTTACGATCTGGTGAAGCAAATTGACGGCCAGCAACGCCCGATATGCGCCGTCTCCGGCGGCGCGCCGCAGGTATTGCGGTTCAAGGAGGATGTCGTGGACATTCATGCCTATCCCGGCGGCATTTACGGGCATCCGCTGGATATGCGGGAAATATTCGAAAACGCCAACCGCGAGGTATGGGCCGCGCACGGCAAAATGCTGCCGGTGGGCAACTGGGAGATGGGGGGCGCCAAGATAGCCATGGTGGGCAGCGAGTACGCCAAGGGCCGGCAGTTATTCAGCGCTCCGGTTATGGACAAGGAAGCGTTGATCCAGCACATTACCCAGGCGGATCCGGGATACCACATGCCACTGGGTTTTCGCTGGGCGACGCTTTACGGGTTGCGCCGGCATTTTGCGGAAGCGCCGGCGAAGCTGGCCGCGGACCCCGAGTTTGATGTTTTACGCCGGGATAATCCCGGTGACCTGGCCCGGCGCGAAAGTTTCTGGGCTGCCAAGTATTACGTGGAATGGGCCGCGAAAAACCTGCTGGAAGATTGCCGCCGGCTCGGCGAGCTGATGCGCGGCGGATTCGGCATCAACATGGGCCGGTTTTATGCCCTGTTTTATCTGCGGGATCAGGACGGGAAAATATCGGTCAAATCCGGATTGCCCTGGTTTGATATCTGGAATCTGCCCGAAGGCTCGTTGGCGGCCTCGGAATTGTATTCAACTTATAAGCGCGCATTCAGCGATGAATTCATCTGCGCCGATGTCTTCGCCAGGAACTGCTTTGCCGGCCGGCAACTGGAATTGACAGTCTATGCCATTAACGATACCCAGGCCGACGCCGACGGCTGGCAGGCGCGGGTGGTCATTCTGGATCAGGCCGGGAAAGCCGTGGCTGACAAAATTGCGCCGGCCGGCCAGGTAAAGGCCATGACGCGCAACCTGCTGCCATTGGAAATCAAGCTTCCCGCGGATTGGCCGACCGGCTTCTATGGCATCCAAATGTATCTCCTGCGGGAGCAGCAGGTGTTGTCCGACAATCATTACGAGTTTTTCGTGATGAATGATCGCGACATGCATGCCAAGCTTGACGCCGGCGCCCGCCGGGTGGCGTTGTTTGACGTTTCCAACCAGAAAATCACCACGGGCGGGATTTTGGAAGGATTGGGCGTGAAATTCGAGCGCATCGAAAATTTCGACCGCCTGGCCGATTACGATGTCCTGATCATCGGCGCGGAAAGCCATGATGGCGCGGTCGTGGCCGCGGGCGAAAAGATCAACGCCTGGTTGAAACAAGGCGGCCGGCTGCTGCAATTCGAGCAGTATTTTCCGAATACTTTAAGCTGGCTGCCGCAGATGTCCATCATCAAGCGGCTGGGCGGGAACGTCGGCAGTATCATCGCCCCGGATCATCCGGTCTTTGCCGGAATCAACGCCTCCGCCAACTGGGATACGTGGAATGGAAGGCTGGAACGCACCTCGCGCGGCGGTCGCCAGGGCGGCATCTTCCCCGCCTTGATCAGCCCGATCAACAAGACCGCCCTGGCGCTGGGCTGCCAGGACACGCCGCGCGCTACGGATGCGGCTGTCCAGATGCTGGTGTCCGATGTCAAGGTCGGGCAGGGGCAGGCGCTGGTATCGCAGGCGGCGGCGACTTACCGGTACGATTCCGATAGCGTGGCGACAAAATTCATTCAAAACTGTATTCAGTACATTCTTTCGTATGAAGCCGGCTGCGCCGAGCCGCTGAGCGGACTGAACATCCTCAATGTAAATGCCCGGCGGTGCGGCTATATTGAACTGGCCTCCGCGGCCAAAGAGCGGTTGGAGGTTGACCGGTCCTGGCTGGATGCATTGCGGCAGGGTTTGAAGAGTTGCGGCGGCTTGCGCTTTATGCTGGCTAAACCGCAAGCGGTGTTGTTGACCGGCGGTGTGGCATTCAAGTTGCCCGATGCCATGCAATACATGGACCCGGAATGGGAAGCGCAGAAGCAGGCCACGGATCACGACCAGGGGGTCTTGCTTAAAAACCGGGTGGACACGCTGTTCATCATGGCCGCCTTGCCGGGGCCGGCGCCGGATGGCGCGTTGGCGGCCCGATTGAAGCTGGTTTTTCAGGACGGCGCGGAGCAAGTCCGGGAATTGCTTGTCGGACGCGATATCGCGCCGGCCGGACGAAATTCCGACCTGGAAAACGCCCGATATGTCGGCCACGGGTTTTATGTGACCCAATGGCCTTCGCCGCGTTCCGATGCGACGGTGGTGAAACTGACGGTTGAGCCGGCCGCGGAGGGCGGCCTGCTCCTGGGCGGAATCACCGCCACCCTGGCGCGCGACAAGGTGCATGGATTGTGAGTGATGGAAGACGTGCGTTTGGCTGCCGAAACTGCTTCGATCGGGGCCGGCCGGGCCGGTTATGATGCGCGGTTATCCGCGGCTGACAATAGCGTCAAAACATGGACTTTTGAAAGCAACTCTTTTATTTTAAAATCCCTTAATAATAAGGGGCAAAGGGGCAAAGGGGCATAACCTTGCTCACTGGCGGGCTTGTCCGCCTCAGGTGGAACAAGCCCGCCGGGGGACTGTTGAAAACGGCGCCGTTTGTCAGACTTTTGAAATTGGATCAATTGGACCAGAGGTGCGGCATGAGCGCGAAATACGATTTGGATTCCATTATTAGCAATTTTTTCACCTGTAACAAGGCGGAAGTGCTGGGTATCCTGGGCGAGTATCTCAACACCATGGAGGCCGAGGAAAAACTAGCCGTGCCGGATATCATGTCGCGCAACTACGAGACTGCGCAAAACAATCCGGAAATCCACACCCTGCCGGGCAATCTGAAGGATGCCCGCGACGCGGTCTTCCCTTATTTCTGGGGCACTGACGGCTGGTATTCCAGACTGCACCTGGAAAATGTCAAAGGCCCGGCCAATTACGCCTCGT
>JAXGSX010000274.1:0-4819 GCA_040775225.1 Kiritimatiellia bacterium
GCGTACTATCACCGTGGAAATCCGGGACGCGGCGCGCGGTGAAACGCTGCAAACCCGGGTGATTGCCAATCCGCCGGTTTTGAACATCATGGAGGCCTATCTGCACCGCAATTATTACACCACGGAAGAAACAGCCACGGCGGTGGCGGAAATCGCATTGCCGCCACCGGCACTGCAAGACCTGCAAATTGCGGTCATGCATGACGGGAAAATACTGGGCAAAAGCGCGGCCGCCCCGGTAACCATGGCAAGCTTCCCCATCAGCCAATTGCCGGTCGGACGCCATCCGCTTGGCATCGCGCTGCAAAAAGCGGATGGCTCGTTATTCTTCTCACTGAACGCGGAATTGATCAAACGCCCGCCGCAGCCCGGGGGCGACTGGAAAATTGACCGGATCAACCGGGTTCTGCTCACCCCGGGCGGCGCGCCGATCTTTCCTTTTGGCCCGGTGTCGGGCATTGCTCCTGAAGACGAAGCCGACTTTCAAGCCGTCGCCGATGCCGGCTGCAACACCTTCTTCCAGTGGGGCGATTCTACCAATGCCCACGGTTATCTGACCATGGCGTCAAAACACGGCCTCTATGTCATGATGAACCTGGAGACCGACTCGTACTTGAGCCTCCAGGAGGCCAATCTGCAGCTGCCGGCCAAATTGCTTGCTCCGCATGAAGCCAAACTGCTGTCGCAATCGGAAAAACCATCGAGGTTCATGCGCAGCAAGCGCGGACCGAAAATGCTCCTGTCAACCTTTGCCGGCAGTTTGCCCGCGGTTCCGCTGGCCCACAAGCTCGCGATTTTTGATGAATACCTTGACAAAACCTCTTCCAAGGCGCGGTCATTCATCGCCGGACTGAAGGATCATCCCCGCCTGATGGCCTGGATATCCGTGGACGAACCGCCCACCGGCAATGCCACTCCCCACGGCCTCACGAAGTTGTACAACCTGACCCATCAAACCGATGGTTATCATCCTATCTTCACGGTGTATTCCAGCTACATCCCGGAAGGCGACGGCTATGTCACCGGCACCGACATCCTCGCGACGGATCCTTACTGGATTCCGGCCATGAATCCCTTGGAATACAACCGCGGCTCGCCCAATTACGTTTCGCAGATCGTGCATTGGAACGACCGGCGGGCGGTAAAATTCCGCCAGCCGGTCTGGATCATTCCCGCGGGCGCCCTGTACAGCGGCATGGTCCGCAGCAAGCGGATCATTTCCGGGCCGGAACAGCATTGCCAGAATTTCCTGGCGATCATCCACGGCGCCCGGGGTCTGTTCTGGTTTGAATACGGCAATATCACCGCCAGCGCCTATGCCTGGGAAAACTTGAAACAATCCATGGCCATGATCAAGGTGATTGGCCCGATGGCGGTGCAGCCGCAGGTCCAGCAGGACATCCGTCATACGCGCGCTGCCGCGCCGGATAAACCATTTGAGCCAGCCTTGTTCCAGCCGGAAAAAAGCGAGTTCCCGGACATCCAGGGGCGGATTTTCCGCGATCCGCGGGGCGGACTGGTGCTGATAGCCGCCAATAGCCGGTATTATCCCGTGACGGGCACGTTCACCGTCTCCGGATTGACCGGCACGGCGGCAAGCGTTTTCACCCCGGCCACCCTGCCGGTCCAGGACGGCGCTTTCACCGAAGCGCTGGAACCGTTTGCCGTGCGCGCGTACCGGCTGAGCGGTCAAATGAACGAGCCCGTGCAATTGACCATCGGCGCCTTGCGTCCGCAAGAAATCCCGCCGCGCGAGATCGCGCTGCCGAACAACTGCCGTTCCGGCAGAAAAAACGTTTTTCCCAATCCCAGTTTCGAGGAAACCACCCTGCCCGGCCTGGCGGATTATTACTTTTTTGACGGCATCATCGCCCCGCCGGAGGTGCCTGCCAAATTCGGCGAGAAATGCCTGCAAGTGAGCAAAACCGGCCGCGGGTACCAGTTTGGGTGGCGCTGCGCCCCCCAACATGACCAGGATACGCCCTACGTCTTCTCGTTTTACGCCAGGGGCGCCAAGGGCGGGGAAAAAATCCTGTTGCGGCGCCACGACAAAACCATTACGCTGACATCCGAATGGCAGCGTTACGAAGTGCCCGTTGTCATCCCGCCGCGATTGGGGATGCGTGACGACCAATCGGCATTTTACCAGATTTATGTCATCACTCCCGGCGATACCGCTTGGTTTGACGGCATGCAGTTGGAGCAGGGTTATCAAGCCACGGAATTTGAGGAATAATACCGCCCGATGAAACACTATCGCCGCTCCGATATGGTTATTTTGAAGCCATTTATCATCCAGGTATTGCGCCATCAAGCACAGGAGGCCGGTCATGCGTAAATTGATTGTCTGGTTCACGCTGGCAATAACATTGTGGTTTAGCCCGCTGGTAACGGCAGCGCCATACCATGTCGCCACCAATGGCGATGATGCCGCCGACGGCACCACGTGGGCTACGGCGGTGCGCACGATCAGCAAGGGGGTCGGGCTGGCCGCGGCCGCCGGCGCCGGCAACACGGTCTGGGTATCCAACGGCACATACGTGTTGACCACGACCGTTAATCTCAATGCGGATGTTACCGTTCAAGGATTCGGCGGCAATCGCGAGAGTGTGATCGTTGACGGCAATGCCAATGGCTCATGCTGCTTTTACATTACCCATGCTTCGGCCGTGCTTTCATCCCTGACGGTTACCAACGGAATGGCCGTATTCGGCGCCGGCGTGAACATATCCGCCGGCCTGGTCACCAATTGCCTGATCACCGGCAACCTGGGCACCAATCCCGGCAAATTCTACCGCGGCGGCGGCGGCGTTTTTGCCTCCGGCGGCAGGATCGTGGACAGTGGGATCGTCGGCAATATATGCAGCAATGCCACCTACGGATCGGGCGGAGGCCTGTTTCTAGGCAACGGCGTGGTTTCGAATTGCGTCATCGCGCAAAACAAAGCGTTTGGCATACCCAGCGCCGGCGGGGGCGGCGGCGCCAAGATATCCTACGGCGGAACCATGGTTGACTGCATCATATCGGATAATTATGTCAATGGATATGGCGGCGGCATTACCTTGATGGATTCCAGCCGGATCAGCAACTGCGTCATCACCGCCAATCAAGCCGACATGGGCGGCGGCGGGGTGAATTTGCAGTACATCTACACGCCGGGCGGAACCAATATCCTGACCGACTGCGTCATCAGCAACAACTACACCGGCGGCTTGGGCGGCGGCATTTGCCAGGTCAACGTCATCCATAGCCTGATCGAGCGTTCGCACGTAGTCAACAACGCCAGTTATAGCGACGCCGGCGGATTGTATATCCGGAATGGATGCACGGTGGATGCCTGCGTGGTCAGCGCAAATACCGGCGATACCGGAATTGCCAATGGAGGCGCCGGCGGAATTTATTTAAACCAGGGCGGCGCGATCCTGAATTCCACCATTGAACAGAATGACACCGGTATGTGCGCCTCCTGGGGCGGCGCCGGCATCTTCTTTTTCCAGGGCGGCTCAGCATCAAATTGCATCATCCGCAACAACATTTCCGCAACATGCCATGCGGGCGGCGTGTATATGTACCTGGGCGGCCGACTGGTCAACTGCCTGGTCGCGAACAACTACGCCAAATACAATGCCGGGGGCGTGCTGGCCAACAACATGCTTGTGAATAATGGCGGCATCAGCGCCTGCACCATCGCCTCGAACACCAGCGGAGTGTATTTGCTGGAGACCAACAGCGTTGTCAATTCCATAATCTATCACAATGCCGGCGCTGACGTCACGGCCTCCGGCGCCGCCACAAATGCATTCCATTACTGCTGCCTGCCCGTCCTGCCGGTCGAAGGGCAGAACAACATCACCAACACCCCGCTTTTCATTGATGAGACCGCGGGCAATTTCCGGCTGCAACCGCTTTCGCCCTGCATCAACGCCGGCACCAACGAGAGCTGGATGGCGGGATCCGCGGACCTGGATGGGCGGCCCAGGATAGACCGCATGGCCGGCATTGCGGACATGGGATGTTACGAACATATCCTGCGCGGCAGCCTGTTCCGCCTCAGGTAACGCCATGATTCTGTCACCGCGGAACGTCAACACCGACGCCAGGCTGCGCTGGTTTAAAGAGGCGCGCATCGGCGCTTTTTTCCACTTTGGCCTCTATGCCATCCCGGCACAGGGCGAGCACCTGCTGCGCAGCGGGCCGCTCGGGCGCCCCCCCGACCGCGGCCCGCAAGCGCCCCTGTGGCGCAAGTTGCTGAAGCATGGCCGCGTCTCGCGGATCGAGTACGAAAAACTCGCCCGGCAATTCAATCCACATCGGTTCCAGGCCGACGCCTGGATTGACGCGGCGGAATTGCTGGGCGCGCGCTACCTGATCGTCACCGCCAAGCACCTGGATGGATTCTGCCTGTTCGACAGCGCCCTCACCGATTACAAAATCACCAATACCCCCTTCGGCCGCGACTTGATCGGCGAATTGGCCGCCGCATGCCATCGCCGCAGGATGCGCATTATATTTTACTACTCCCGGGCGGACTGGCATCACCGCAATTATGTTTTCGACCCGCACAACGGCAGTTACTCCCTGCCCGACCCATTGCCCGATCAGAAACCCGACTGGCCCAGATACCGGGAGTATTTCCTGGGTCAGTTGCGTGAATTGTGCACCTTGTACGGGCGGGTGGACGGATTCTGGTTTGACGCTTACGGATACCATTCGCCGGACGACCCCAGCCCGCGCGAAATTTACAAAATGATCAAGCATTACCAGCCCGACGCCGTGATAAACGACCGCAATGAATACGGCGATTATTACACCCCCGAAC
>JAXGSX010000275.1:0-4805 GCA_040775225.1 Kiritimatiellia bacterium
CTGATTGACTACATCAACCTGTTGCGGGCGCGCGGCCAGCTCATCGCCGCGGCCATCGAAAACGCTGGCCGCTCGCGCCTGCGCCCGGTGCTGATTACGACGCTTACCAGCGTGGCCGGCATGATGCCCATGGTGTTCAGCCGAGGGGAGGGGGCGGCAATGTGGAAGCCCATGGGCGCCACCATTGCCGGGGGGCTGCTGGTTTCCATGTTGATTACCCTGGTGCTCGTGCCCACGTTGTACAGCCTGGCGCATTCCCGGGCGGAACGCAAACGTTTTGCGGCGGCCGCCCTCAAGTTGAAAGGAGCCGTGCAATGAAAGCGCTTTGGATTGTGTATGATATTGTGCTGGACGAAACGATCCTGAAAATCCTGGAGGAATTCAGAATCGTCGGTTTCACCCGCTGGCCCCGTCTGTCCGGGCGCGGCCCCAAGAGCGGCGCGCGCCTGGATGATCATGTCTGGCCCGGGGCCAATGCCGCCATCATGACGGCGCAGGATGAGGCTGTGATTGCCGGCGTCATGGTACGCCTCCAGTCCTTGCGCGATGAAGCAGGCGCCCAGACCGGCATCTGGGCCTTTACCATGCCGGTGCTGGATATGCTGGCCTGACGCTATGGCTTGTACTGCGTAATCCGGCGAAACAGGACGTGGCGCTTACGGATGCCGAACACCGTTCGGCTACTACAGGACAACATCCGTTCGGCATGTAGCGGCGCCACGGTGTGGCGCGTCCTTTAGTAATTGCCCCGCAGTAGTCCGGCGAAGCGGGACGTGGCCCATGCCCAATAGCTCCGCCTGCCGGATTCATTTCTTTTTTTTAAAATATTCTTGCATTAAATGCGGCATTTTGTATGTTTGAAGAAGTATATGCAATTGATTGCGGGGTGGAGCAGCCCGGCAGTGTCCGCCGTAGCCCTGAGTATGTCGAAGGGCGAAGGCGGATAGCTCGTGGTGACGAGCGGCGCATGAATCAGTGTTCTGACTGCTTCTATGATTCATTAATTTAAACTTAATTGCGGGGTGGAGCAGCCCGGTAGCTCGTCAGGCTCATAACCTGAAGGTCGTTGGTTCAAATCCAACCCCCGCTACCAGCCTACGTGTAAAGGCCGGCCGGAGACGGCCGGCCTTTCTTACTACGGCTGGCGCAGCCCGCCTGAAAGTACGAATATCTTGTCCTCCGAAGCTTTAACGAAGGAGGGCGCAGCCCGCCTGACAGCACGACTATCTTGTCCTCCGAAGATTTAACGAAGCCTGGCGCAGCCCGGCATGCTTGCACAGCGACACTTCACGCACCGCACTTTGCATCATTGAACTTTAACCATGCCGCTGCGGGTTGTGCAATCGTAGCCTTTGGTCTTGAACAACCGGAAATGATATTCATCGCCTGGTTCGTCCGGCGCAATAATATCATAGGTTCGATCCGTCAGGTTGCGCAGAAACGTATAGGCCAGGTAATTTTCGTCGCGATCATCCGCCTTTTTATAAAAGCCTATCCAGGCATATTGGTCTTCGATCAGGCATGCGTTGTGGACCACAACGATCCGCTCGCCCGGTTGAACAATCAGTGTTTTAAGATCAAGCCGCCAGGCCGTCTTTTCCGCCGGTGCGTTGGGTGATGTGTTGCCGCCATCCGGCGCGGGCTCGAATTCGGCGGCTAATTCATTTGTATCGCGCACCGGCGCGGGGTGGACTTTTCCGGCAAGGTCCACGCCAACAGCCTGTCCCTGGCTGACGGCTGTGATTCCATGCGGTGTCTCGATCTGGATGGCGCCATCCACTACCGCGACAACAGCAGCACCGGCATCGTCAAGCTCGACGACGTAGGATGTTTGGGTGTGTTTCACTTTTCCGGCCGGCATGTCCGTATCCACTCCGCCCGCCGCAAATTGACCCTTGAACAGCCGCACGTCAAACGGCCCGACAACCTCGAACTCACATCCCTTTTTTGCGGCCATAAATCCGAGCCTTATATGGTCCAGCACTCCCTGTTTGCTGCTGGTGGATGTGAAGTTCACCAAAAAACTGCCACTTTCAACGCGTACTGTGTCCCCGATATCAAGCCGGACAAACTGGTTTTTATCGGACCCCATGGCCGCCGGTTTATCATTGATGTACACAGTGCCATCCTGGATTAACTGCAGGAAGATGGCCGGCCCGCCGATAATATTAAACCGGCCCGCCAGCGCCTTGACATCGCCGCCGGGCCCGCCATGCTTGATCTTCATGGCCACCCATTCATCAATAGCGCGGGCGGGAACCCAACGCAGGAAGAAATGTTCATCCTGATAGAGGGCCATGGTGCGCAAAAAATCGCCGAATGCCAGCGGCGCGGGCAGTCCTGCGTACAGTGCGCGCAAGAAGGCGACCTGGACGCCCTCCACCTGAAATCCGCCATGGTGGCAAGCGGCGAGTGCTTTGTCATCGGTATCGAATTGCGCCAGATAATCCCGTTCAAAGTAAACGCTCTTCCCGAATGTGTCGGCCTTGGTTTGCTCCAGGTGTTCATACATGCAACATGCAAAAAATTCGGCCGTGGCCTCGATGAAGGCTACCGCCTTGCGGCGCACCTTCCAACTCAGGCCGGGGGCGGCCATGGTCGGCATGGGCATGGAGACTGTCGGCGGCTCCCAGGTTGAGTGAGCGGCGGCGCCGTAAGTGAGTTTGCGCACCCAGGCGATTCTTCCGAGTTTTTCGACGGCGAACTCATGCAGTGCATGCCCCATCTCGTGAAAGGCCAAGACATAAATCGCGCGATTGCCCCGGGCCAGGCGTCCGTAGGGTTCCTCCCCCCATAACTTGCGTTTATCGCCCGGCAAAACGATGGCGTTCCCGTTCCAACAGGGGCGGGAAGCCGTCTTGTCGTAGCTGAATTGCACGCCTTTCACCAAGGCGATTAAATCGCCCCGGGGGCCTTTCTTCAGCGGCATTTGATTAAGAAAGTCAATAGTCAATTCGCGGATACGGGACTCGTGTTCTTCGGGACTGAGCAGATCAATCTTGCCGGCGGCCCGCTCGAAAATCAAAAGATGCTTTTTGCCTGACATTTCGGGCTTGTAACCGACCCGGCCGCAGGCCCGCAGCAGCAGCGGCGTTTTGCACAGGTCGCTCCACTGCAGCAGTATATCGTGGCTGTCGCCGCGTTCCGGGGCGCGGATCATGGTCCAGAAGTCGCCTTGCGCGTTCACCTGTCCGAGCAGGTGGACATTGCGAATCAGGCCGGATTTGACGCGTTCCGGATAGGCCAGGTGCAGCGCCGTGATAGCCTCGGGCGCCAGCGGCGTATAGCGTTTCCGGTAATCCGGCCCGATGGTTGATCCCATCATTATGAATGCGCCGAGCGGTACGGTGAATTTGGCCCGGGCAATGGGCGTTTGCCATTTGGGCGGCTCGATGGATGCTTCAAATTCCGCAGCCATGGGCAGGTCGGCCAGGGAAAATGTTTCGCTTGGTTCCAGTTTGCGCACAGTCGCAGTCACGGACCATTTGCCCGCCGCATCCAAATTTCCGTCCCGGGCTTCAACGGCAACAAAAGGAAGCTGCCTGGCGTTCAGAAATTTTATCTTGCCCCGATGATCGGCGGGCTTATTTATGCCTTCCGCGGTGAACACAAGTTGCACCTTGCGCTCCGGCCCCTGCATGGGGAATGGCAGAAACGGGTGTAACACGCCGCCTTCCGTGACGTCCAGTTTGATGGGCGGCGATTTATCCAGCCGCACATCCAGGCGGACAACTGTGGGATTGGCGCCCACCTTGCCGAAGGGCTTGTTGTATCGTCCCTGGGAATCGGAACTGGTGATCGTGCTGCCGCCTTCCCAACGCAGGGCGGCATTCGCGATGCCGGCCCGCCCATCGGTGATAGCGCCGGTGACATTCCATCCGTTGCTGCCCGCAGGGAGTGTTACCTTGAAATCCGCCGGGCGGTAGCCTGCGGCTTGAACATGAAGCGTTTCGACCCGCTCTTTTTCCTCCAGGGCGCCCGGCGCCTCCGGCGGGACTGCGCCGCCGGCCAGTTTTTCAAGGGTCGGCAGGATTATGGATTTCCATTCCGGGGGATGCTTCTTGATCGCGCCGCCCGGGCCGAGCATGGCGAACCACTGGACTATGACCACGCAATCATGGAGGAGAAAGAAATCGTATTCCCGGTGGTCAACGGCCATGTTGGGACCGAGCGATTGCTTGATTCTTTTCTCGTAGACGAAGAATGTTTTCTCTTCGTTTTTTTTCTCGTCCTTTACCTTCTTTTCGCGCTCTGTAATGGTCGTTTCCCGGATAACTGATCCGCACAATGATTCCTGCACCAGTCGGCGCCGCTTCGAACCGTTTTCCAGAATTGAGACATTTATCCATGCATCGCCTTCCGGCATCGTATAGCACTCATCCTTGACCGGGCCCAGTTTGATGTCTTGCAAGCGGTTTGTGCCGGTTTGCAGGGGCTTGATCAGGGTGCCGGGCGGCGGAATCTCCAGGCCGGCCTTGATCATCGCTTCCCGCTCGGCCAAATCCTTCGGCTGCCCCAGGGCGTTGATGCGCTTGGCAAGTTTCGCGAGTTGTTCGCCCGACGACGGCCCCCTTGGTTTCCGGACGTGCTGTTCGTCAAACCCGTCCTTCCATGCCGTTTCCGCATCGGCTGACGTCGCAAACTCGTGAATCAACATGTGGAGCGAGGGCGTTGTTTCAAGCGGATAAGCCTCGTCGCCTTTGGGCGTCCAATCCAGTTTTAAATCAATTTTATACAGTTTGAATTTTGGCAGATTTGTCGGGTTGGACAAGGCATTGCCGACATCCAGCCAGGCGCCGCCCGCC
>JAXGSX010000276.1:0-4795 GCA_040775225.1 Kiritimatiellia bacterium
GCATGCAATTATCGCGGTAGAACGCCTCATCCCGCGGGGGCGTGGTTGTCAGCGGAAAATAACCGTGCTCGCACATGCCGCGTAAATACAACGGCTGGCCGTTCAAAAAGAGCTGATTCCCGCGGCGTTCCAGCACGCGCAATCCGAATGGCTGCTCGATTTGATCCAGCAGTTCATTGCCGCGCCATAATTCGCAGATTGCCCGATACCGCCGCGGATCAAGATCGGACCACCAGATCACGCCCTGGGAGGAGGTGGTCCATCTGACTGCTCGTCCACGCGCCGGCGCCGCCCCGTCCAGCACCGTCCGGCCCGAATGCCATTCCGCCAGACGGCAGCGCGCCTGCAAATTCCGCTCCCCCCCGGCGCCCAGCACGTCAACCTGCCATTGGATGGCCCGGCCGCCGCCCATCGGACGCAAATAAAAGTTTTCCAGCAGGGCATGCCGGGTGATTTTCAGCGTCACCGGCCCGCAAATTCCGGCGCTGTATCCGGCGTAGCCGCGCAAGTCGCAGCCCTCTTTGTCATGCGCAAGGTTTGACACCGCCAGCACCAGGTCATTGGCGCCCGGTTTTACCCAGGGGTCCAGCCGCACCGCAAACGGCAAGCGATGCGTTGTCTGATGCGCCAGGCAGCGGCCGTTCAGCCACACCCAGCCCTCGCCGACCACACCGCCCACCGTCAACACCACCCGACTGTGCCGGCCCAGCCCGTCTATCTTCACCGTCCGCCGGTACCAGCCAGTGCCGAGCAGATATGGCAGGGACGCATTGGGTGGATGCGTGCCCATGGGAAACTCCACCGGCCGGTGATCGGGATTAAAACGCGCTTTACTCCAACTCGTCAGTTTCCGCAACCGGTCGAGATGATCGTCCCAGTTCCCCGGCGCCGGCATGGCGGCTGCAAATTCCCGGGGGGCGGGTAAATTATCCGGCGGCGCCGCGTCCGGCGGCTGGTAAGCGAACGCCCAATCCCCGCTCAAATCCACCGGCGCCGGCAATCCCATTGGCGCATTAATCATCAGCCGCTCCATTCCAGACCGGCCTTTTCCCAGTATGGCCGGATATCCACCACCCTGCCCGTTGCCCGCGCTTCATCGGCCGCCAAGGCGGCCACGCATGAATTTATTCCCTCACGGATGCCGGCGCTGGGCGGCGCGCCGTCAACGATCGTAGCCGCCAATTCCGCGTGCATGATGCGGTCGCCCCCGGCATGGCCTTCGACGTGATCGCGGGCACCCTCCGTCCGGTAATAATCATCAATGTCGGAATCGTCCAGATTGGAACGCAGCGTCAGCGGACAATACTGCAGGATTTTGGCGCGGGAATCACTGCGCAATGCCCCTTTGACGCCGCAGATATACATCCGGCGTTCAGGCAAGGCGGACAGGCAATTGGTGTGAAAAGTCGCGCAGGCGCCATTGGCATACTCATAAATCAAAACCTGGTGGTCAACAATGTCCTTGTCGGCGGTAAATGGACTGTTTTTGCTGATAAGATCAATCCACTGATTGCGGGTTTTGCCCAGACTGGCGCGATCAGGCAAATCCAGAAACAACTTGCGGCGCAATGGTTCGTTTTCCGGCGTGAAAAAGCCGCAGCCGCCGAAACTGGCGACTTTGACCGGGACGGAATCAAGCATCCAATTGACCAAATCAATGTCATGACAGCATTTTTCCAGCAAATGACCGCCGGCATTTTTGGTTTGACGCCGCCAGTCCTGGTGAATCATCGCCCCATGGCCGACCTGCAGGGTTTCATTGTACTCCATGCTCAAAATGCGCCCCAGCCGGTCCTGGGCGATCCACTCATGGAGTTTGCGGAAATGGGGCGAATAACGCATGACCATCCCGAGCGCGAATTTCATGCCGGTGGCCCGCTGCGCCTTTTGCATGGCCAGGCAACCCTCCAGGCTGGTAGCCATCGGTTTCTCGCAAAAGACGTGCTTGCCGTTTTCCATCGCCGCCACCGCCTGCTCGGCGTGAAAACAGTTCCACGATCCGATCATCACCCACTGCAAATCCGGGTCGCGCGTCAAGTCGTGATAATCCGCATATACCCGGGCATCGGGATTGAACATTTCTCGCGCCAGGCGAATGGATTCCGCGCTCGGGTCGGAAAGCGCCGCCACTTCCAGCCGGTCGGTTTGACTGCAAATCCCCTTTACCACGGCGCGCAGCCTGCCGCCGCATCCGATCATCCCGATCCTGACTTTACTCATGATGGTCCTGAATATATTATCGCTTTGGGAAAGCGCTGCCGGCTGCCGCAATCAAAGCGGCCATTACCGTTAATTTATATCCAGTATGGCACAAACAGCTTGATTAGAAAATAGCTAATTATCCATAATATTTGGCGATTTGTCCCAAAAACAATACAAGGCCGGAGGAGAGTTGAAACTTGGAGGGTGGCGGCCACGCCAAGAGTGTGGCAAGCCCCACAAGGATGGGGACTTACCCCTCTTCGAGAGACTGCTTTTCTGTTACGGCATCAGGTCTTGCAAAAAAGCGGCGTCAAGCCGCCGCACTCCAAAGTGAAACACAAAACCGGATTGCGCCACTTAGTGGCGCACTACAGTCCGGATCGGCATTTAGTACTGCGCCGGCTCGACACCGCTTTGCTGTATGCGGCCGGATCAGATTTCCACAATCTTCTGGTACTTGGTGGAAAAGACTTCCACGCCGCCGGTCTTGATCCGCGCGCCGGTTTCCCAGCGCAGGCCGTAATTCTTCGCGGCCAGGAAGGTGTCAACCTGGAAGGTCATGTTGGTCCGCAGCGGATATTCCGAAGTGGTTTCCATCCAGGGCCGTTCAACCTCGATCATGCCCAGGCCGTGGCACGGTCCGTACAGCAGGTTCCTGCCGTAACCGCGTTTCTTGACGAAGTCGAAAAACTTGCAGGCCACCTGCCCCGCCGGCACCCCGGCCTTCATCCAACTGATGGTTTTGTGGTGCGCTTCCAGGCCGAACTTCACCAGATCCTTCATCTTCGCGTCCATCTTGCCCATGCAGATCGGCAGGCCGATGCTGGGCGAATAGCCGTTATACCGCGCGCCGATGTTCAACTGCACCAGATCGCCCGGCTTGATCACCCGGTGGCCGGGCCGGCCGATGGCATGCGTGCTGTTGATCCCGGCCAGCACGTAGGTCGGATGCGCTTCGTATTCCGCGCCGGCATGGTAAAACGCCTGCTGCGCGATGCCCACCGCCTGCAGCTCGGTCATGCCGGGCTTGATGTTGTTCAGCACCGCCTCCACCGCCGCCTCGGAAATCTTGAAGGCCTGGCGCAGCATGGCGATTTCCGCCTCGCTCTTGATCATGCGCATCTCGTACATCAATTCGTCGGCTTTGACGATTTTGGCCTCGGCCATGGCTGCCTTGACCGCCTCATAAACCGTGACCGGCATGGCGGTATATCCGGCAATCCCGAGCTTTTTGACGCCCTTGCCGTTGTTGGCCTGCTTGAAAATTTCCTCAAAGGAATCCAGCTTGATCCCCGGATAATTCGGTTCGGCCGATTCGCGGTAATACAAAATCTTGCGGATATCGCCGATGACGCTGTGGTCGCGGGCGAAGGTTTCGCTTTCCGGGCCGATAATCAGCAGCGGCCGGCCCACCGCCGGCACGAACACCGCGGCCGATTCGAAAATGGGCCAGTAATTGGAAAGGTAACGCACGTTGGCGAATTCCGCCTCGTTGCTGTGGACCAGCAAAGCATCCAGGCCGCGCGCCCGGATTTTGCGCTGCAATTTGGCATGCCGGTCACGGTACTCGCTCAACGGGAATTTTTTCAATACCTTCATTTTTTTCGCTCTGGCCATGACTTTTCCTTTCTTGCGTAATTCCGGCAATCAATCCCGATAAAACACGGCAATCATAAAGAAACCCTTTCAATAATGCAAATGATTATTTCCCGTCAGATACTGCTTGTAAATTTTTTTTATTTTTGCACAATGCCCGCATTTGACCCCGGCGGCGCAATCAGCGCGCAACCGGGCCATCCGGAAGGCGCAGCGCATGGCGAAAAAAGCAAAATCATCGCAGCATATTTACGACGAGAGCAAGGTTAAAACGCTTTCCTCGCTCGAACATATCCGCCTGCGCACCGGCATGTATATCGGCCGCACCGGCGACGGCAGCCACTACGAAGACGGCATTTACATCCTGCTCAAGGAAGTGCTGGACAACGCCGTGGACGAGTTCATCATGGGCCATGGCCGGAAAATCGAAATCGCCGTCGAAAACGGCCGCGTGCGCGTCCGCGATTACGGCCGGGGCATCCCGCTGGGCAAGGTGGTGGAATGCGTTTCGCGCATCAACACCGGCGCGAAGTACAACGACGATGTGTTCCAGTTCAGCGTCGGGCTGAACGGCGTCGGCACCAAGGCCGTCAACGCCCTCTCCGCCGAATTTTTCGTGCGCAGCCACCGCGACGGCAAATTTGCCGAGGCGCGTTTTGAAAGCGGTCGGCTGGCGGCGCGGAAAGAAGGCAAAAACGCCGCGGAACCCGACGGCACGCTGATCGAATTCGCGCCCGACCCGAAAATTTTCCCGGCTTACGCCTTCCAGGAGGAACACCTGCTGCGGCGGCTGCGGTTTTACGCCTACCTGAATGCCGGGTTGCTCCTCCATTACAACGGCCAGACCGTCGTGGCCCAGGACGGCCTGCTGGACCTGATCCGGCAGGAAAGCCACTTTGAAAAAATCTACCCGCCGCTCCATTGCCGCGCCCAGAACCTGGAAATGGCGTTCACCCACACCAACCGGTTCGACGAACAGTTTTACTCGTTCGTCAAC
>JAXGSX010000277.1:0-4788 GCA_040775225.1 Kiritimatiellia bacterium
CAGCCGGGAATAAGGCGGCGGGCTGTATTTGTATTCCATTGGCTAAATTAACGTCTTCGTCATAGTCAGCAATAACTGCCCCGCCATCGGCGGCGGCAACCGCGGCGGCGGCGGGGTTTACATGTCGCGCCTCAACAGCAAGATAATGCACAGCAAGTTGATGTATAACGACTCCAACCGTGGCGGCGGGATTCTGATGCTGGGCGGGCAGGTATGGAACAGCCTGATCGCCAACAACAGCGCTTCGTTTTCCGATTACCGCGGCGGCGGCATCCATTGCGTGGACGCTGCGGCTTATGATTCATACATCTACAATTGCACGATCGCCAGCAACTATGTCAACAGCCAATATGGCGGCGGGGTGTATTCGATCAATACCACCCGGAATCATTTTTTCGAAAACACCGTCATTTACGGCAATTCCAATGCTACGCCCGATTCGGCCACCCGGAATTATTACCTGGCGGAAAGCGATAAAATCACCTTCACCAACTGCTGCCTGGCGCCCGCGCTGTCCGGCGCTCCGGCGACTTATTCGGTGGACAACATTACTTCCGATCCGATGTTCGTTGCGCCGGGTTCGGACAATTATCGTTTGCATCCCTATTCGCCATGCATCAATGAAGGTTTTAACCGCGATTGGATGACCAATTCCTTTGATTTGGACGGCGCGCCGCGGATTTTGTACGACATTGTGGATATCGGATGTTATGAGCGGCTGCTGCCCAATGCCGGAACAATTTTTTCCGTGCGGTAATGGCAGCGGGCGTGTTGATTGGCGGATTCAAGGGAGGATGTTGCATCGTGTTACATGGGCAAATGTTTGTGCGCCTGATGCTGGCGCTGGGCGCGGTGTGGACGGCAGCGAACTTTTGGGCGGCGGAGCCCGCCGCGCCGTCCGTGCAGGTGGAGCTTGCCGGCCGGACGGTGTTCCAACGGATGGAAGCCGGCGCCGCGCTGAACTGCCAGGTTACCAACGCTCTGGCCGGACCGGTGACCAATCTGCGCCTGTCGGCATCGGCCGGCGATTTCCCGCTGCCGGCGGTTTTGCCCGCGGACTGCCTGCCGGGAGGCGGCGCCCTGGCGGTGGCGATCCCCCTTGACACATCCTGGAAGCCGGGTCAATACCGGATCACATTGCGGCTGGCCGGCGCCGCGGCATCCGGCCCAGTTGCGGCCGAAGCCGGGACGGCGATGACGATTGTCAGACGGCCGCTGCCGCAGGTCATGCCCATTGTGCTCTGGGGGCCGTATTCCTGGGAAATGGGCAAAGTCAAGGCCGCGGGCTTCAATCATTGCATGTTCATTGCGCGGGTGGACGGGCAAGTCTGGCGCGCCAGGGCGCCTCTGGCGGTCAATGCAGACATGACGGCCGCAGCCCTGGACAATTTTCTGGTCAATGGCATCAGGGCGATTGCAACCGTCAATCCCGGACGCTTTTTACAGGCGGACGCCAAACTCATGAAATTGTACCAGCGTCTGGACCGCAACGGCCAGCCGTATCGCCGGGTGAATTTATGCGGCTTGTTTCCCGAGGCGCAGGAATTCTGCGGCAATGTCGGCGCGAGCGTTGCCCGGTCCTGCGGCGGGCATCCGGCCTTCCTGGGCGCGGACATCAACAATGAAATCCGCGATGATACCGAATTATGCTTTCACCCGCATGACCTGGCCGCTTATCAGGCATACGCCGGACGGGAAATCCCCGCGGCGGCGGTCCATAAAAGCGGGCTCGGCCGCAAGCAAGGGCCGGCTTACGTGCCGGCAAACGGGATTGTGCCGGATGATGATCCCATCCTGGGGTTTTACCGATGGTTCTGGAAGACTGGCGACGGGTGGAACGACCTGAACACCATGGTCCATGCGGGCCTGAAAAATGACGGCGTGTCTCCGGCATTCCGGACTTTCACCGATCCGGCCGTGCGCGCGCCGCCGTTGTGGGGCAGCGGCGGCGGCTTGGATATGATTGCACACTGGACTTACACCTATCCCGATCCGCCCCGGATGGCGCTGGCGGCGGATGAGTTGCTGGCCATGGCGGCGGGCCGGCCGGGGCAGGGGGTGATGAAAATGACCCAGATGCTTTGGTACCGCAAGCAGGTCGCGCCATCCAACGCGGCGGTAAAACCGGCGGCATGGGAACTGAGCGAGCCTGACGCGGCTTTCATCACCACTGCGCCCGACCAGCTCCGCGAGGCGTTCTGGTTGAAAATTTCGCGCCCGGTGCGGGGCATCATGTATTACGGCGCCGGGGTGCTCTGGGGCGGCGGAAACCAGCAGCGTCTGACCAATCCCGAGACGCTGCGGGTGCTGACGGAATTGCTGCACGATACGGCGATTCCGCTGGGGCCGACCTTGCTGGAAGTGACGAATGCGCCGTGCGATGTGGCGATGCTGGAGAGTTTCACGTCGGGCATCTTTGGCGGCCAGTGGACCTGGGGGTGGGCGCGCGGCTGGGCCGGGTCGGCGCACCAGCTGCTGCAATGGGCGCGGTTGCAGCCCCGGGTGGTGTACGAGGAAACGATCCTGCGCGACGGTCTGGCCGGCGTGCGGGTGCTGGTGCTGCCGGATTGTCCGGCGTTGCCGGCAGGGGTATGCGGCCAAATCCGGGCTTTTCAAAGCCGGGGCGGGGTGGTGGTGGCGGATCGCAACCTGGCGCCGGCGCTGACGCCGGATATTTTGATTCCGGCCGGCGCGCCGGGCGGCGCCCCGGACCGCAACAAGGCCGGGTTGCAGGCCATGGCCGCGCAATTGCGAACTGATTTGGCGCCGGTTTATGATTGGCCGGCGGACTCGTCCGACCCGGATGTACTGGTGTACCGGCGCACGCACAAGGATACGGATTACGTGTTTGCCGTCAACGACCGGCGCGAGTACGGCGATTATGTGGGACACCACCGGAAGGTGATGGAGCGGGGGGTGGCGTGTGCGGCGGAACTGACCGTGCGCCGGCCGGGCGGATACGTGTATGACCTGACCGAAAGCCGGCCTGTGCCGGCGGAGATTTCGGAAGGCGGAATGACCTGGAAGACGAAACTGGGGCCGGGCGGCGGGCGGCTGTACCTGATCACGGGGCGGCCGATCGAGGCGGTGCGTGTGACAGCGACGCGCCATCCGGATGAGCGGCGGGTGGTTGTGCGGGCGGCGGTTACGGACAAGCAGGGGACGCCGGTGGATGCGGTGGTGCCGGTGGAGATGCGGATACTCGATCCGGCGGGTGAGGAGGCGGAGTTTAGCGGGTATTACGGCGCGCGGGATGGCGTACGGGAAATCGAACTCAACTTGGCGGAAAACGACCGGCGCGGGGAATGGACCGTGCGGGTCCGCGAACTGGCGTCCGGCCGGCAGGCGGACACGAAATTTGGGTCTTGATGCGCGCCCGGCCGGCGGCGGCGCGCATCGGCGCGGTCAGGAATGCCGCTGGGCAAGCTTGACAAACGGGAGATGTCAGTGCAAACAAGGATCAACATGGCGGGGTTAACCGCGGCATGCCTGGCGGGATGGGTGGGGATGGGCCTCGCGGATACCGGCGGAGTGCCCGCGCGCCGGGCGCAAATGAACGGTGCGGCGGCGCAGGGGGCGGCAGGGCTGCCGGTGCTGGAACGGGGGTTGCAGGATGAGAGCCCGCTGGTGCGGCGGGCGGCGGCGCGCGGCTTGGCGGAAATCGGCGCGCCGGCGGAGGTGCTGCAGGCGGCCATGGATAATTCCGACCAGGTGGTGCGGCGGACGGCCCTGCTGGCCTTGGCGGGGACGCCCCCGGGCATGGCGGCGCTGCCGTACATTGAAAAGGCGCTGGGCGATCCGGATGCGGATGTGCGGGTCATGGCGGCGCGGTTGCTGGTGGCGATCGTACCGCGGGAGCCGGCCGCGGTTGCATTGATGCAGCGGGTGGCCCGGGATGAAGCCCCGGAAGTCCGCAAGATCACGGCGGAATTACTGGCGGCTTTCCGGCCGCCGGAGCGCAATGTCGTCCCGGTGCGCAGCCGGCCGGACATGGCGGATCACCTTGAACGTATTTTCGTCATCGAAAGCCGGCCTTTGCCGCAGGATGGCTGGCGGCTTAATCCGGATTTGGCGCCGGATGGGCACGTGCGGAAGTGGTTTGACCCGAGCTTTGACGACGCGGGCTGGACCCCGGCGAGGATCGGCGCTCCCTGGGAAATGGAACACGTGGGCGTGGCCTGGTACCGGGGCCGGTTTGCCGCGCCGCCCAGGCCGGAAAAATTCCTCGCCGCGGAACTGGTATTTGAAGGCGTGGATGAATGCGCCTGGGTCTGGCTGAACGGCGTGTATGCCGGCGGCCAGGATTTGGGGTTGGAAGGTTGGAACAAGCCGTTTCGACTGGATGTCACCAAAGAGCTGCACTGGGGCGGGGAAAATGCAATTGCCGTGCGTGTGCTGAACACCATGGGCGCGGGTGGAATATGGAAGCCGGTAACCTTGGAAGTGTTGGGCTTAAAATAAAAATCAGCCATAAACGGGAATGAGATGCCATGATGCGGACTTGTAATGGTTTTAATGATGACGCATATTCTGATCGGCGGTGGTGTTTCGTTGTGGGATGAATATACGCGGGGATTATTGAAAAACTGCTGGAAGCGATAATGAGGCATGGAACATGGCCGAGTATGTTTTACGAGAAAGAACCGTCCCCCTGGATGATACTTGGGATGTCATAGTTGTCGGTGGCGGCCCCGCCGGATGTGCTGCGGCAACGGCGGGCGCGCGCGCACGCGCGCGGTCCATATTTCGTGTGGCCCCCAGTATTCTTGGGGGCATGGGTACACCGGG
>JAXGSX010000278.1:0-4764 GCA_040775225.1 Kiritimatiellia bacterium
CGCCTGGCGGACAGCGCGGCATGCCGCTCAATTCCAATAAACTTTCTCTTTTACTGTTGCCTTTCCTTCTTGTGCTTCTTGTGCATCTTGGGGCTAACCGCTTATTCGGTTCCGTAATAAATAATCCCATCTTCTTTGTGGCTTTGCGTCATTGGCTTGCCCGCCGTAGCTTTAGCGAAGGCGGGTGAGAGAATAAATCGGTTTTCTATGGGATGCTACTGTTGGAAATTCAAAAAGTCTGACAATGCAATTTTCCTTCTTTGCGTTCTTTTGCGGTGAATATTGCTGCCTGTAGTGCGCCTGCCGCGTGGCGCATTCCTGTTCTGTACGGCAATCCTCCGCTCAGATTTCGCATTCGGCATGCCGGTGGCTGTGACAATCCAGGTTGACGGCCACCGGCAGGGAGGCAATGTGGCAGGGATGCGACACCACATGCACTGCCAGGGCCGTCACCGCGCCGCCCAAACCCATGGGCCCGACCCCCGTGGCGTTCAGCTGCGCCAGCAACTCCCTTTCCAGTTCGGCATCGGCCGGATGCGCCGCCGGTTCGCCCAGCGGCCGCAGCAAGGCCTCCTTGGCCAACAGCGCCGCGAGTTCGAAATTACCGCCCAGCCCGACGCCTACCACCAGCGGCGGGCAGGGATTGCCGCCGGCCGACTTGACGGTCTGCACCACGAAATCAACCACGCCGGTCCTGCCGGCGGAGGGTGTCAGCATGGCCAGCCGCGACATGTTTTCGCAGCCGCCGCCCTTGGCGGCAAAACGCAGGCGCACCCGGTCGCCTCCAGTCAGGCGCAGGTGCACGATGGCCGGGGTGTTGTCGCCGGTGTTGGCGCGTTCCAGCGGGTGTCGCACAATGCTGGGCCGGAGATAATTTTCCGTGTAGGCCGCGCCGACCGCCTGTTGCAGGGCTTCGTTCAGGTCGCCGCCGGTCAGGCGCACCTGCCGGCCGATTTCCAGGAAGACCACGGCTACGCCGGTATCCTGGCAGAGCGGCCGGCGTTCCGCGGCGGCGATGTTCTGGTTGGCTGCCAAATCTTCCAGGATGGCGCAGCCGATGTCGCTGGTTTCGCGCGCGCGGGCATTACGCAGAGCGGCTCTTTCGCGCGGGCCCAGTTCAAAACTGGCGCGGCGGATGCATCCGCGCAGTTTATCCGCTATGTCCCGAACATTGACTTCACGCATGCAGGTTGTTTCCTGGAATTTAAATATTGCCAGATGCTGCAAAGATGGGCATACTTTTCTGCAGTAAATACGGATGGAATTTAGCAATATTTTCCCGGGATGTATAGGAACAAATTTCAGTAGCATCCCATAGAAAATCACTTTATGCTCTCACAAAGACACAAAGCCACCAAGAAGATACGGATTTTTACCACGGAGCCGGATATGCCGGTCGGCGCGGCAGTCGTAATGCTCTTAATTTGTGCATTTTGCATTTTTGTGGCTAAATTGCCCTGCTTTGTGTGCCCATGTGAGAATAATCCGTTTTCTGTATGCAGGTAAATTAATCTGTGCAAATCTGCGTAATCTGCGGTTAAAATAAATCAATTGCAAACATCATAAAATCAACGCATTACGTTGTCGGCAACCATGAACACCGAACACATCATCTTTCAACAATGGGTGAAGCGGCTGAACATGGTCCCTCACCCGGAAGGCGGATATTACCGCGAAACCTACCGCGCCGCGGAATCAATTTCCGCCGGTGCGCTGCCCGAGCGGTATGCTGGTTCACGACCGTTTTCCACGGCCATTCTGTTCCTGCTGCCGGCCGGACAGGTATCGCGTTGGCATCGCCTGCGTTCCGATGAGACCTGGCATTTCTATGCAGGTATTCCGCTTTTACTTTGTGAATTGACGGCCGTTGGCGGGTTTGCCCGCCATATCCTGGGCATTCCCGGGTCGAATGTTCCGGACAACCAATGCCAGGTTACAATTCCAGCAGGCCATTGGTTCGGCGCCCGGCCAGCGGAAGAATCCGGGTTTTCGCTTGCAGGTTGCACGGTGGCGCCGGGATTTGATTTTCGGGATTTCGAACTGGCGGATACCGCTGCGTTATGCCGGCAATTTCCAGAACATGCGGACTCTATCCGCGAGTTGGATGCGCGTTGAATCTGCCTGTTCTTTCTTGATAATTTTGTGAATTTGGGTGCGGCAACGTTGCGTTTGCCGTATTCAGGTAAAATAATCTGCGAAAATCTGCGTAATCTGTGGATAAAACCAGTGAGTTGTTCAAATGTTTTCTTTGGAGCCGGGACGCCCCCGTCCCGGTCCCTCGTTGGCACAGAGGCGGGACGAGGGCGTCCCGTCTCCAGGAAGAGGTTGGAGACTCATGCACATGAAAATGGAAACCTCAGTCAGTCTGCGTTTGTTTTGCGCCGTCATTGCTATTGCTTTAGGCTGTACCGCCGGGTGCGCCACCGGCGGCCGCGACACCGTCACCCAGGTGGCGACCATTGATGCGCTGCTCGCCGGCGCTTTTGACGGCAGTATGACGCTGGACACCCTGCTGCATTACGGCGATTTTGGCATTGGCACTTTCGACCGCCTCGACGGCGAGATGGTGGTTTTGGACGGCCGGGTCTGGCAGGTGCGCGCCGATGGCTCGGTCCGTGAGCCGGCCCGCCATACCACGACCCCTTTTGCCGCCGTCATCCGTTTTGCGCCGGATCGCACTATCCCCGTCAACCGCGCCCTGGACCTCACCGGCCTGCAGGAATGCATTAATGCCGCCGGTTTGAATTCCAATTTGATGTATGCCATCCGGGCGCGCGGGATTTTTGCATCGGTGAAAACCCGCAGCGTGCCCGCCCAGGATAAGCCATATCCGACCCTGGCCGAGGTTGCGCGCAGCCAACCGGTGTTTACCGCCTCGAATGTTACCGGAACGCTGGTGGGATTCCGGCTGCCGGCCTACGTGGGGGGCATCAATGTGCCGGGCTACCATTTGCATTTTCTTTCCGATGACCGCGCCTTCGGCGGGCATGTGCTGGAATGCGTCATGACTGTCGGGGCAATTGAAGCGGATGACTCGCACCGGTTTACCATGATTCTGCCGGCGGATGATGCCGGGTTCGGCCAGGTGGATTTGAGCGTGGACCGGTCCGAAGCATTGCACGAGGTGGAACGATGACCGCCGGCGCTTGTGTGCGCGTTGCAAAGACCGCGATTCCGGCGCCGCCTGCAATTCTGTCAATCATCCTGGGAATTTTTATGTGCCAATCGGCATCGGCGCAGGCGGCTGCAGCCTGGCCCCGCAAAATCGTGGCGTTCGGCGATTCGACCACCGCTCCACGCGGCAATTTGAAAGTTTATGCCGATATCCTGCGGGATGAGTTAACCGGCGTGCAGGTGATTAACGCCGGGGTGGGGGGCAATACCACCTCCATGGCCCGCCTGCGGTTTGAAGCCGATGTGCTGACGCATGCGCCGGACCTGGTGCTGATCCAGTTCGGGATCAACGATTCGGCGATTGATGTCAGCCGCGGCGCCGCGCAGCCCCGGGTCAGCCGGGAAACTTATGCAGCCAATCTTCGTTGGTTTATCGCCATGCTGCAAGCGCGCTCGGCGCGTGTTATACTGATGACGCCCAATGCCCTGTGTTGGACGGATCGTTTGCGCAAGGTATACGGCCGGCCCCCTTACCGGCCGGCCGACCCGGACGGATTCAATGTCATTTTGCGGGATTATGCCGGGATCGTCCGGCGCGTCGCCGCCGCCGCCGATGTGCCGCTGGTGGATGTTTTGGCGGCGTATGACCAACGCCTGGAAACGCCCGGCAATGCCCGGACCGACTTGCTGCTGGACGGCATGCACCCCAATGCGGCCGGACAACGCCTGGTTGCGGACTTGTTGCTTAAGCAAATACGTAAAATGAGCGCTGCGCATGACAATTAATTGCCCCCAAACACCGCCGCTGAGTCTCACACCGCCGTTGGACCCCGTCCTGGCCGGCCGCTTGGCCGCCGGCATGGCTGTC
This sequence comes from Kiritimatiellia bacterium, assembly GCA_040775225.1. Lineage (GTDB taxonomy): Bacteria > Verrucomicrobiota > Kiritimatiellia > JAAZAB01 > JAAZAB01 > JAXGPF01. The sequence continues at coordinate 3,983 of JAXGSX010000278.1, forward strand.
CGTATTAATGGAGTGATCTATGCCGCGCGCGATGCGGCCCATAAGCGTTTAATGCAGATATTGGATTCCGGCCGCCCACTGCCTTTCCCGGCCGCGGGATCGCTCATATATTATGTCGGCCCAACTCCCGGAGCGCCGGGCCAGGTGCTGGGCTCCGCCGGACCTACAACCAGTTCGCGGATGGATGCGTATACGCCCCGGCTTTTGGCTGCCGGGGTGCGCGGCATGATCGGTAAAGGCCCGCGCAGCGCTTCCGTGGTGGCGGCCATGCGGGAATATGGCGCAGTTTACTTTGCAGCTACCGGCGGCGCGGGCGCATTGCTCGGCCGCTGCGTAATCCAGGCGGAAATAGTGGATTTTGCCGATCTGGGGCCGGAGGCGCTGCGCCGGCTGGAAGTGCGCGATTTCCCGGCCTTGGTTGCGATAGATTCCGCCGGCCATTCGTTGTACCGGTAATCCCATCGGCAAAACCCCAAATTTCTTGAGCCAGTTTCAAAAGTCTCGGACGACGTGGAAGGCGTCCGTCCGAAATGCAAAAGCACGCCACTGTCATCCCATAGATATAATTTATCCCCTGGAAACGACGATATTCTTTAATGAAATTGGAGATGGCTTAAAATCTTAAGTTCCGGTTTTTGGCAATGCATCGTCCCCGCTAGGAACACAAAGCAGAGCAAGATTAGCCACAAAAATGCTCAAGATGCACAAGATTTTTAGATCACGAACGATTGCCGCGCCGACCGGCATCTGCCGGTCTGGAGGATCGGCTGACACCCTGATAC
>JAXGSX010000279.1:0-4763 GCA_040775225.1 Kiritimatiellia bacterium
ACAAAGCGATTGCCGGCCTGTTCGATGAACTTAATCGCAGCCATTTCCATCACCACGCAACCGGCGCAAGGCTGCTCTTCAGGCTTGCTTAAATCAACCATAATGTGCCAAACTATTTTCCACCCGGATCAGGATTTCTGAAGTTTGCTGACCATCATCGGGATAGCGGGTTGGGCGGACAGCCTATATGTCGTTCCGCCGGGCACGCCCGATGTCATCCCGGCTTCTCCCTACAACACCTGGACTAATGCCGCCACCAATATCGGCGTCGCCATTAATGCCGCATCCGACAACGATACGGTCTGGGTGTCAAACGGCACATACTACGCCCAACCCATGAACATAGGCAAAGCCATTACCATTCGCAGCCTACCGGAATACGGTGCGGAACAAACCATTCTGGACGGCGGTTACCCGGACCTTTCCAACCTGGTGGCCAACATCTACCATGCCGATGCGGTCCTGGACGGGTTCACTATTACCCGCAGCTATTATTCTACTGAAGGAGGAGGAATCCGGATATCCGCTGCCGGCGGCACGGTGCAGAACTGCATCATTGTCAGCAATTTCGCCGGCAGTGCCGGCGGCGCCAACCTGGCCGGCTCCGCCGGCGCGGCTTACCTGCGGAATTGCCGGATCATCCAGAACAGCGCCGGCACCGGCGGCGGCATCCGCGTGCGGGGCACCAATGTTTTCATCCTGGATTGCGAGATCAGCAGCAATACCGCCTCCAGCACCATCGGCGGCATCTATTTCGATTCCGGCATGGTAACCCTGGTGAGCAACTGCGATCGACCCTACACCGATTCCGCCGGCTGGGCCGGCGGCGTCCAGGGCGGCCTGCTCATGCACAGCCGGATCATCGGCAATACCGCCGGCACTTTCGCCGGCGGATGCAGCAGCTCCGTCCTCATTGATTGCATCGTCGCCAGCAACGTATCAGGGACTACCGCCGGAGGGCTGTACGGCGGATTCGCCGACCGCTGCATGTTTCTGAACAATCAATCGGGGTTGGGCGCCGGCATTTACGGCAAGCCGGCCGTATCCAACTCCACCATCCGCGGCAACATCGCCCTCACCAACGGCGGCGGAGTGCGGTTGGATGCCGGGGGCCTGCTGTATAACTGCCACATTGACGGCAACAGTTCGGTCACCGCGGGCGGCGTTTATGGCCGGGACGGCGGCACCCTGCGCAATTGCCTGATCACCGGCAACACCGCCACATATGCCGGCGGCGTTTACATGTATCGCATCCATTACAATCTCGGCTCGATTGACGCCTGCACCATCGTCAGCAATTACGCCTCCGATACCGGCGGGGGACTGTACATCATTACCGCCTACACCAATGTCACCGACAACATTATTTACAGCAATGCCGCCGGGGTGTCATCGCCCGACATTTACGCGCTCGCCGCCTCCAATGCCTTTTCCTACTGCTGCGCCGATTTCAACAGTTTCCCGCCGGACAAGGGAAACCTGACCGATAATCCGCTGTTCGTGGATGCAGCAGCCGGCAATTACCGCCTGCGCCGGGAATCGCCCTGCATCAACGCCGCCACCAACCATCCCTGGATGGCCGGCGCGCTGGACATGGACGGACGCCGGCGCGTGCGGGACGGCGCGCCGGACATCGGGTGTTACGAATACATTCCCGCCGGGATGATGTTTTTCATCCATTGACCGGCGGTTCGGCGGGTCATTCCCGTCTCAATCCGACAGGCGCGCCCCGGCCGCGCGGGCATCCGCCAACAGCCGGTCTTCCGGGAGATGCCCCTTGGCCATGCTGCCGCCCGCCCAGATCAAACCCGCGATCCGTCCGCCCCAGGCCTCTCCCATCGCCCGGAATTGTTTCCGGACGCAGGGCATCATCAGCCTGCCTAGCCAGGCCGGCGCGCCGGTGGCGGTAATGCACAGCATCGGACGGAGCCGGCCGCGGTGACGCGGCGCGGGGAAAACAGATACGCCGGCCAGCCAGCGCGGCAGGCCGGTTAACGGCTGGAGGCGGGTTAAGACAAGGCAACGCTCCTGGAACTTCTTAAACAGCGCCGTAAGCGAGCAGAAATTCACGGGGGCGGCCAGGATCAAGGCGTCGGCGCCGGCAATCCGCTCCAGCCAGGGTGAAAGTTCGTCGCGGATGACGCAATCCGCCGTCAATCCGTCATCCCGGGAATCCCAGCAATGCTTGCAGTTCCGGCAGAACTCGAAATTGAGATCGCGCAATGTCAGGATATCCACCGCGGCGCCGGCCGATCTCGCGCCTTCCACGGCCGAATTCAGCAAGCGTTCCGTGACTCCTTCTTTCCGGTAATTTCCGCAGACTCCAACGATTTTCATATGCGCACTCCTATGATTTGCAGGAAAATCGGGCGGCATGCTCTTAGCCGGCCGGCACGGATCATCCATTGCCTTATACCTGAATCCATGATGTGTAATGCAAACATAAAACCCGGTCGCGGATTCAGGTTATACTATCCCGCCTGCTTGCAGGCAAGCAAAAAACACGCTGTCCAGCCGGGCCGGGCGCAGGACTGTTGTTAGCTCCTGCCGCCCGCACTTCACGGCCAGCGCGCCTGCATGCCGCTTGCGGAAAAATCCAAAGTCAGCGTTTCTCCCGGTGCAAGCGCCAGCCGCGAACCGCCGCCATCGGAGATGCATGGCGCATTAAAACTATGCGGCAGGCATTTAATCCTCAGCCGGCAGGCTGCAATGTCCTCCGGCGCAGGATGCCGGAACTCAATCTCAACCATATCGCACTCCTGGCCGGCGGCGCCGCCCGGCATGATTCTCACTGCCCAGGCCGGCCAGGCCATTTCCGCTTGCATTCTGCCCGGCGATTCCGCAAGCGGCCAAGTGCGCCATGCCGCCCCGCCGGCCAGGGCATCCGTCATCGTATGACGCGCTTCGGTCAATGCCGCGCCGGCATTCTCCAGGGAATCGCGTACGCGGGCAAAAACCCGGTATCGGTTTGCGCCGGGCGGATACACGGCCCGGTCAGTCTTGAATTCGCCGCTTTCCATTAAAACTGCCGCGGCGCTTACGCGATCCGCTTCCATGCCCGTCAGCACCCAGAGATCCAGGCGGTCCACCCCCTCCTGCGCGAGCATGGATTTCAGCCGCCGCGAATAATTCCGTCTGCCGGCATTCGCCAGCCAGGCGGCCCGGCGCAGCAGTCCCGGACCGCGCCCCAGCACCGCCGCCGTTCCGCCGGCATTCAGAATCCGCACCCGGCCGCCGCGCCCATCAAGCCAAGCCCAGGCCGGCCAGGCCAGCAACAGCGCCAGCGCCGCCCCCAGCCGCCAAACACGCCGGCGCCGGCATTGACCCGGCTCCCGCAATTCACCCATTCCCGGAGTCTGACTTGGAATGGGAGCCGGGGCGTCGGCCCTTCCGCCGACGCCCGGATTTTTGCGGCGCCACACCAGCAGTCCCAGACCGGCATACCAACAGCATATCGTCCAGAGCGGCGGACTTTTAACCGTCAACTGGCACCCGGGAATGGATTGCACGCACGACAGCCAATCGCGCATCAGCAACACCGGCGCAAGATTCAGCCAATTGAACACCGCCGCCAGCCACGGCTGAATTCCGCCCAGGAGTATGGCCAGGAACCCCAAACCCAGCGCCATACCCGCCAGCGGAATAACCGGCGCGTTGGCCAGGGCGGCCAGGGGCGACCAGACATTGAACCAATAGGCGATCAAGGGCATTGATGCCAGCCAGGCGGCCGCGGAAGCCGCGGCGCAGAATTGGCCGGTGCGCCGCACCCGGCCGATCCATGCGCGCCAATGCTCGCGCGCCGGATCAATCGGCGCCGGCGGCGTCCCGGCCAGTGCAGCGGCAAAAAAAGGCGCGGCGCACAACAGGCCCGCGACAGTCGCAAATGACAGGATGAATCCCGGCGCAAACAATAGCCCGGGACTGTACAGCAGGATCAATAATCCCGCCAGCGCCAGGGCCGCTGCGCCGTCATTCCGGCGTCCAACCAACCACCCCAGCAACCAGAGGCTGGCCATCAAGCTGCCGCGTACCGCGCTGGCCGGCGCTCCGATCATGGCGGTGAAAAAAGCCAGCACCGGCGCGACCGCCAGAAACCAGTAAACGCGGGATACGCCGGCCAGACGCAGAATCCCGGCCGTCAACATGGCCAGCATCGCCATGTGCGTCCCCGAAACGGCAAACAGATGATAGGTGCCCGTGGCGACAAACCGCCGCCGCAGATCATCGGGCAATTCATCGTCATACCCCAGGATCAAAGCCCGTAAAATCGCGGCCGCATCGGGGAAACCATCCAAACCGCGGCGCAGCAAGTCCCCGGCGCGGGCGCGCCAGGCCTGGAGCCGCGCGCCGGGATGCCACGCTCCGGCAGGCGCAACGAGCCGGGCCGCCGCCGGATCGGCGCGCATGGTGTAACGATGCAATATCCGCAAAGCGGCCGGCGCCCGGGGCTGACGGCCGACCGGGTCGCCGGCGTGACATTCCCCGTCCCGCGCCCGCCACAGCCGCTGCCACTGCGGGCGCTCAAGACGCCGGCGTAAATTGTCCGACAAGACGCCCGCCACCATCCATTCGGATCCATTTTCCAACCGCAGGTCTGCGCTCCCCGGCAAACGCACGCGCACCATCCCGCCCGTCTTCTGCCATTCCGGCAGCCGGCGGATGCGGTGCGCCGCCAGTGCGAATTGCCAAATCCCCCTCCGGGCGGCGCCATCCGGCGGCGGGCGCGGATCGGGGTGAAAGACCGGAGCGCCGGCAATGCGGCC
>JAXGSX010000280.1:0-4714 GCA_040775225.1 Kiritimatiellia bacterium
AACATTCTCAGCGACAATCCTTTGAATTTTGAAGGCCAACTCTCTTACACTGCCAAGTTGGAAGATAACCGCAAAAAGACCGGACTGAATGAGGCCATTATCTGCGGGCAGGTTCGCATCGGCCCCTACGCCGCCGGCCTGGGTATCATGGATTTCAATTTCCTCGGCGGCAGCATGGGCTCGGTGGTCGGGGAAAAAGTCACCCGCATGATCGAACGCAGCACCGCCGCCGGCTTGCCGGCGTTGATGGTGTGCGCCTCCGGCGGCGCCCGCATGTATGAAGGCATGTTCAGCCTGATGCAAATGGCCAAGACCAGCGCGGCGCTGGCCCGGCATGCCGCCGCCGGGTTGCCGTATATTTCCGTGTTAACCCATCCCTCAACCGCCGGGGTCATGGCCAGTTTTGCCACCTTGGGGGATGTCATCATCGCCGAGCCTGGAGCCTTGATCGGGTTCGCCGGCCCGCGCGTCATCAAGGAAACCACCCAACAGGATATCCCCCCGGGGTTTCAACGATCGGAATTCGTTCTGAAGCATGGGCTTATTGACATGATCGTTTCGCGTTCCGAGTTGAAACAGACCATCATCCTTCTGCTGGAATACATGTTGCCCGATGCGCCCGATCAAACCGCTGCTGGATGAATTGTACGCGCTTGCCAGGCTGGGCATCAAGCCCGGACTGGAAGTCGAACAGGCGCTGCTGGCGGAACTGGGCAACCCGGAAAAGCGCCTGCCCTGCATTCACGTGGCCGGCACGAACGGCAAGGGTTCGGTCTGCGCCATGCTGGAATCCGTCCTGCGCGCCGCCGGCCTGAAGACCGGTCTGTATACTTCCCCGCATTTGGTGCGCTTTAACGAACGCATCCGCTGCGCCGGACAATGCATTCCCGATGAGGCGCTGGCAGGCCTGCTGCCGGAAATCATGCAGGCGGGCCGGCGGCTGGCAGCCGGGCCGATCGGCCGGCCGGCCACCTTTTTCGAAATCGTCACCGCCCTGGCCTTCAAGTATTTTGAATCCATGCGGCCGGACGTGTTGATTCTTGAAACCGGCATGGGCGGCCGGCTGGATGCCACGAACGTAGTTATGCCCCTGGCCGCGGCGATTACCGATATCAGCCTCGAGCATACCGCCTACCTGGGCCGCACCCTGGCGGAGATTGCGGGGGAAAAATGCGGCATCATCAAGCCCGGCCGGCCGGTCATTATCGGCGAACTGCCGCCGGAAGCCCGGTTGGTGGCGCGGGACGCGGCCCGGGACCGGGGCGCGCCGCTGATCGAAGCGGCATCCATCGCGCGCGTGGCGCGCCGGAGCCAGTCGCGGGAAGGTCAGCGGATACATGTGGAAACCGCCGGCGGCTGGCAGATCAGCCTGTGCCTGCCGCTCCTCGGCCGCCATCAACTGGGCAATGCCGCCCTGGCCATCGCCGTCCTGGAGCGGGTATTCGGCGGGAATTTGCCGGAAGCGGCGTTGCGGCGGGGCATGGAGCAGGTCCGGTGGCCGGCGCGGCTGCAAGCGCTGGAGCAGAAACCGCCGCTGATCCTCGATGGCGCTCATAATCCCGCCGGCGCCGCCGCCTGCGCGCGCGCCCTGCAGGAACTGCTGCCTGCGCGCACGCCGCTGGGATTGATTGCCGGCCAATGCGACGACAAGGATTTACAGGGATTCCTCCGGCCATTCAATGGTTTGGTCCGGCGATGCTGGGCCGTGCCGCTGCGCAATCCGCGCGGCCGCCCGCCGGCGGAAATTGCCGCCGCCGCCGCCGCGCTGGGGTGGGAGGCAGCCGCCGCGGCGTCCATCTCCGAGGCCTTGGCCGAGTCCCGTGTCTGGGCGGCCGGCTGCCGGGGCGCCGTCTGCGCCGCCGGTTCGCTCTTCCTGGCCGGGGAAATTCTGAAGACAAGACAGCCCGCCGCCGGGTTGTTTTAAACCCTGGTGGGGTCAGTCCCGTATTCTAGTATATTTGGATGTTCATGGCGCAGGGAGCACTTATAAATCTTGTTGTTTATTCTGTTTTTTGGTACATAATATTACATGTCAAGGAAGTTGCGAATTCAATATGAGGGCGCCGTATACCATGTGATGAGCCGTGGCAACGGGCGCAATCTCGTTTTCCTTAATGACTGCGACAAGCGCGCCTTTCTTGCGGCTTTGGGCGAGGCATGCGCGCGCACAGGTTGGCGAATCCACGCCTTCGTGCTGATGCCCAATCATTACCATCTGCTGGTTGAAACGCCGGAAGCCAACCTGGTGGCCGGCATGAAGTGGCTGCAAGGCACATATACCCAACGCTGCCATTTGCGTAATGGCACCTGCGGGCATTTGTTCCAGGGGCGCTATAAGGCTATTCCGGTTAGCGGGGACAGCAATTACTTTGCCGCAATAAGCTTGTACATTCACCTTAACCCAGTGCGCGCCCGCTTGCGGGAAGTAATGAAAAATGAGTTGGAGGCATATCCCTGGAGCAGCTATCGGTTTTATATCCAGCACGAGCATCCGGTTTGGCTTGAAACAAAACGTGTTTTAAACGCCACGGGTTTTAGTGCGACGCCGCGTGGACAGTTGGATTACAAGGTATATGTAAACAGGCGTGTTTCGGAAATATCCACAAAAAAAAGAGCCCCCAAGGATGATTCTGAATGGGAAGAGATGCGCCGGGGCTGGTATTACGGGAATGAAACATTCCGGCGTTTTTTAGTGCAGCGTTTAAGAAAACTTCCGGGAAAGCGCGAATCTTGCTCTGGGGAGCCGGCACGCAAGCACGATGAACAGGAAGCGGAAAATCTGCTGAAGCGAGCATTGGCGCATTTTGGGGCGACGCTTGCTCAAATGCAGTCAAGAAAATACAATGATGCCGAAAAATGTCTGATAGCCTGGCTGATACGCCGCCGGACCGCGGTCCCAAACCAATGGATTTGTCAAAAGCTGAACATGGGGAGGGTGGATTGCTTCTCACGTTACCCGCGTCTAATTGAGATGAATCAGGATCGGCAGATCATAAAAAAGCGCAAGCAAATAGATGAAATTACTAGAATACGGGACTGACCCCAATTTCCGGAGATATAAACATGGACATGTGGAAATTCTTTAACATCACGCATCGGGAACACGTTCTCTGCAATCCGATGAGTCTTGTGAAACTGGAACAGCTTGTCGCGCTTTTGGATTTGAAACCCGGGGCGCGCGTGCTGGATATCGCCTGCGGCAAGGGCGAGTTTCTCATCAGGCTGGCCGAGCGGTACCGGGGAATAACAGGGACAGGAATTGATTTCTCACCTTACTGCATTGCGGATGTCCGCAAGCAGCATCAAGCACGTGTTCCGGACGCCCAACTCCAATTTCTGGAGATGGACGGGGCCAAGTATGTCCCGGAGACCTGGGAGAGCTTCGATCTGGCAGCCTGCATCGGCGCGAGTTGGATTTTTGGCGGGCATCGCGGAACGTTGAACGCGCTGCGGAAGATGGCCGCCCCGGAAAGCTGGATTGTCGCGGGAGAGCCGTACTGGCGGCGTGAGCCGGAGCGAGAGTACTTGGAAGCGATCGGGCTGAGCCGGAACGACTTCGGTACGCATTATCAGAATGTGGAAATCGGGCGTGAGCAGGGATTGGAGGCGGTTTATACGCTCGTAAGCAGCCAGGATGACTGGGACCGGTATGAAGGGTTGCAGTGGCATGCCGCGGAAAGCTGGGCCTCTGACCATCGGGATGATCCCGATCTGGAGGCCGTTCTGCAACGGGTGCGGAAAGGCAAGGCCGCGTACCTGCGGTGGGGGCGGGAAACGCTGGGATGGGCGATTTATGTGTTCAAGGAAGGAGCGCATGGCGCATTGCCGGCGGGCAAAACCGCCTGATGGGACTTCCCTGTGAAATAACCGGGGCATAACGGCAGTCAATCATGATTCAAAACGTTTTGATGGACTTGGACGGCACGCTCACCGATCCTAAGGACGGGATAACGCGATGCATCCAATACGCGCTCGGCCGGTTGGGCAGGAAGGCGCCGCTGGCCGGCGAACTGCTCTGGTGTATCGGGCCGCCGCTGAAACAGTCTTTTGCCCGTTTGCTGGGCTCCGACGATCAGGCGCTGATGGACACAGCCCTGCAATACTACCGGGAGCGGTTTGCCGCGACCGGGATTTATGAGAATGCCGTCTATCCGGGAACCGCCGCCGCGCTCGCAAGGATTGGCGCGGGCGGCAGCTGCGTGTTTCTGGCCACGGCGAAACCCACGGTCTTTGCCGTTCGTATCCTCGATTATTTCGAATTGCGGCCGTTCTTCCACGGCATTTACGGCAGCGAACTCGACGGACGTTTGACGGATAAAACCGACCTGGTAGCCTGGGTGCTCAAGACAGAAAATTTGAATCCTGCGGCATCGCTCATGGTGGGCGACCGGTATTGCGATATTATCGGGGGCAAGCGGAATGGCGTTGCGACCGCCGCCGTGATGCATGGTTATGGCAGCCGCGCGGAAATCGAAAGCGCCGGCCCGGATTTGATTTTTCAGTCGCTTGCCGATCTGGCCGGCTATTTGGAGTCAAACGGAACCGGTTAACAGGGATTGCCGGGGGATTAACCAGATTGTTGCATCGAGCGCCGCGCGGCGCATAAAGAGGAAATCATATCGGTGTTCGTCAAAAAGGGAACTTGCGGATGAAACAGGCATATGACGTGATAGTGGCCGGCGGCGGCACCGCCGGCGCCGTGGCGGCCATCCAG
>JAXGSX010000281.1:0-4692 GCA_040775225.1 Kiritimatiellia bacterium
AGGGACTGGCGGAAGCGGCCGGCCATAATCCCCCGATGAATCCGCCCAGCCGTCCGAAAAGCGATTCCATCCACGCCATCGGCAGCGCGCCGACGGTAAATGTGAGCCAGAACACCAGATACATCAATCCCAAAAAAATGGGCAAGCCCCAGACCCGGTGCAGCACAATTTCATCCACCCGGTCGGAACGCGAATGCCGTGTTTCGATCGTCGAGCGCACCGCTTCCTGGCAGGCGCCGGAGATGAATCCGTAACGCCGGTCGGCAATGATCATCTCGGGACTATCGCCGAGCAGGGTCTGAATCCGCGCCTGCCCGGCGGCCACCGCCCGGGCCAGGGCCTCCGAATTGAACTGGCCCGCCACCTCCTGGTCGCCTTCCAGCAGTTTGATCGCCGTCCAGCGCGCTTCGGTTTCATCGGCGAACCGGGCCGCGGCCTCAAGTTTCTGGCGGATATTGTCCAGGGCCGCCTCAATTTCCCGGCCATACCGGATTGCGGGTTTCCGCCCGGCGCCGGCATTGCCGGCAGCCTCGGCGCCGGCCGCGGTTTGCGCCACGGCGTCCATCAGCTCGCGCATGCCGGCATTTTTATGGCCGACGGTCGGCACGATCGGCACGCCCAGGAGCGACGAAAGCAGGTCCAGGTTAAACTCCATGCCGCGCGCGCGCGCCACATCGCTCATGTTGAAGGCCAGCACCAGCGGCGCGCCCAGTTCCATGATCTGTACCGCCAGGTAAAGATTGCGCTCCAGGTTGGACGCATCAATCACGTCCACCACCACATCCGGCTTTTCCTCGATAATGAACTTGCGCGCCGCCAGTTCCTCGATCGAATAGGCCGTCAGGCTGTACGTGCCGGGCAAGTCCACCACGGTGATTTCGCCCGATGCATGCCGGCACACGCCGGATTTTTTCTCGACCGTAACCCCGGGATAATTGCCGACATGCTGATGCGCCCCGGTAAGATTGTTGAAGATGGTGGTTTTGCCGGAATTGGGGTTGCCGGCCAGCGCCACGGTTAACTTATTGCTCATTTTAATTCCATCCGGTCATTCCACCGACATCTTGTCGGCCATGCCGCGCCCCAGCATTATCCGCACTCCCTTCAAGCCCACCACCAGCGGCCCATGGCGGTTGTTCCGGCAAACCTCTATATTGACCCCCGGAACGAAACCCATGGCTGACAGCCGCGAAGCCAGGCCGTGCCCGGCGTTGATCCGGCGCAAAACCACCGAACTTCCCGGCCGCGCAAAACCCAACGGCATGCAACACCCCCCATTCATGGCACATCCGCCTTTCGCACACGTATATTTTCCGATTCTTCACGGCGCAGCGATAAATGATAGCCCTTGATCTTGACATCCATGGGATCGCCCATGGGCGCCAGGCGCACCACTTCCACCAGGCTGTGCTTGTTGATCCCCATGTCGGCCAGGCGTCGGCGGATGGCGGCGGCGCCGCCGATTTTTTCAACCAGCCCCTTGTCGCCCGGCTTCAATTCGTTGAGGGTCAGGGCGCGCCCCGCCGCCGGCGAACCCGCCTTCAAGTTCTGTTTTTTCAGGCTGAGTTCATCCAGGCAGGACTTGATGCAACCCTCGCAGTGTTCCGGGTTGTGTTTCGCCTCCGCGCAATAATAGGCAAAGCCCCTAACCCATTTCTCCCCGGCGCGCGGACAAGTCTCCACGAACCGGGCAAATTCCACCAGCCGGTCAACTATCGGCTTCGATATTCCATGCTCCATGCGGCAGGCCGCCTCGTCGGCTTCCGCCTCGTCAATCGCCAGTATCTTCACAAAAAAATCGCGCAGCGCCTCGTGCCGGCGCAGCACTTTGCGCGCGGCTTCCGCGCCCGCGTCGGTGAGGGTGACAAATCCATAGGGCTCGTAATTCACCAGGCCCCGCTCGCCCAGCGCCTGCAAGGCCCCCGTCACCGAAGCCTGGGTGACCTTGAGCCGGGCGGATATGTCTCGCGACCGCGCCACCGCGCGGGCCCGGATCAGAATTAATATGGCCTCCAGGTAATTTTCCAGGCTGGCGGTTAAAGGCGCCGAGTTTGCCGTCATCTCCACCTCCCCAAAACAAAACCCTTTTCTTAGGAGAGACTAAGATATTATGGAAGGCCTCATTTTGTCAATTAAATTTTTTAAAATTATTGAACCCGGGCGGCGGGATCGGCGGTTGACATCTCCGCCGCTGTTTGGCAGGCTGTATTAGTTTGCGGACTGCGGCGCTTGCGGCGGTCCGCCGTCAACCTAACGGAGGAAATACGATGAAGGAATTTGATTTCGCCCCCGCCCCCTGGCTGCCGTCCCGCGATCCCGCCATGCTGGAAAGGGTGCGCAATATCCCGCGGGAGCGGATGGAATACACCAACGAACACGGCTATTCCGTCAAAATCGTGCTGGACCCCACGCTGCTGTTCGTCATGGACGTCTTTCACCGGATCAGCGAAAGCGACCGCCGCGACCGGCCGCTGACCATGATTTTCCCCAACCAGTGGCCCCATGCTTACACCAGCATCGCCGAGATGCTTAACCGGCACAATGTCAACTGCCGCAATGTGCATGCCTTCGCCATGGACGAATGGGCCGACGAGCACGGCCGCGTGGCGCCGCTGACATACGGCGCGGGACTGGGATACTCCTTCCGCAACCATTTCTACGCGCAAATCCGGCCGGACTTGCGTCCCGACATCGGGCATTGGCATGTTTTCACCGATGCCAACGTCAACGACTATTCCAAAATCATCGAGGATGTCGGCGGCGGCGGCGCGGATGTGGTGTATACCGCCACCGGCTGGCCCGGGCACACGGCGTTTATTGATCCCGGCACGAGCGAATTCGCCGCGGATACATTGGAGGAATTCCTGCAACTCGGGTCCCGCATCGTCACCACGACGCCGCTGACCATCTGTGAAAACTCGCTGTTTGCGCCGATGGGCAATTCCGGCGATGTCTGGGCCGTGCCTTACCGGGCCGCCACCATCGGGCCCCGGGACATCGTCAACGCCCGCTACCGGTTCGAGATGCACAACATCACCTTCCCCGGCAGCGCCGCGACATGGCAGCGGATGATCTCGCGGATCGAATTGTACGGCCCGATCTCGATGGAATGCCCCGCCTCGATCATGCGGCTCGGTCCGGGCATCTGCTATGTCAGCGAGACCATCGCCAAGCCGTTCGGCAGTTGGAAATGCGGCATTGAAAACCGGGACATGTGAGCGTCCCGGCCGCCGGCCCGGCGGCATCTAGCCCGGGTTCATGCCGTACACGCTTTCCTTGTCCGGGATGAGCGACTGGGGCAAACCGGTGACCTTCCGCAGCCGCTCGAAAAGATCCGCGATTTTTTCGCCGCTGTCGGCCGCCAGGGCGAGGATGTTTTTCTGGGCGGCCGCCAGGGGGCCGATGCGTTCCTGCAAGGTCATGCCCACGGCGCAGTTCATGGCCGACAACGGCTGCGCCAATTCCTGGACAATTTCGGCGATGAGTTCCATCGTGCGGACTTGCTGCTCCGCCGACAGGCGCCGCCAGCTTGCGGCCGGCGCATCCAGGCCGCCGGCAGTCTTGACCACCGCGTTTTCCAGGTCGTGAATTTTGCCGGCCGCCTGCTCGGCGGCGCGCTCCACCCCCTGTTGCACCTGGGTGATCGCCTGTTGGGCCTCGGGATCATGCGTTTTCCCGGAGGACATCAGGCGGTCCAGTTTCTCCAGCAGCGCGCCCAAGGCCGCCAGGCCGGCGGAAGCTTCCGAAGCGCCGGGACCGCTCCCGCCCGCCCCGCTGCGGACCACCAGTTCCTGCCAGCCTTCCGGGGTCATCCCGCTGGCCATCAGGCTGGATTTCAGTCCTTCCAGTTTCGCGGGGGGCAGGGATCGCAGGCAGGCTGCCAGCCGGGCGCCGTCGGCCTCCACGGCTTTACGCCGTTGCACATAGGTCTGGGAAACCGCCTCGATGGTCAAATCGTCCAGCATGGAACCGACCGCATCCGCGATGGTTTGCTCGGCGCCGCGGCCGGCGGCGCTTTGCCGGAGCCGGTCCAGGATGTCCTTCTCCAGCAGCATCATGGTCTGTTTGATTGCGGCGGGATTGCGCGAATTGGCCGGCTGTTTGTTCAAGCCGTCGAATGTGCGGCGCAGGCAGCCGACGACGATATCCGCCAGCGACTCCCCCCGGGCCGCCAGCGGATCGCGCTGCCGCACCGCCGCCGCCTCCATAATCATCCGGCCTAACTGGTTGATATCCCCGGCGGCATGCTGAAGCGCCTGGGCCGTATCCCCGGCAAGCGTCCCGACATCTCCCTTGAGGAAGGCCATGATCTGCTGCACGCCGGGAGCGGAGGCCGGCGGCTCGGGGGTGTCGTCAATGGTCAATTCGAAAGCGCCATCCGCGGCGCGCTTGAGCGCGCCGCCGGACACGGCTTTTTTGTTGACCACCACCTCGCTCTCCTGAACGCGGGCATACCGGCTGCTTTCCGGCTGGATGTGGCCGGCCTTGTCGCCGAAAATCGTTGCGCCGGGGCCGTGGCCGAACGCCAGCGACCGCGCCAGCTTGAACAACTCTTCTTCGTCAATGCCCGGCGTCAGGCTGAACCCGGTGATTTCCAGTTTTTGCAGTTTGCGGCGGACCAGGCCAGTGAATGAAGTCTCGTTTTCAACCGGCTGATTATCGGCGAAAAACTGGTCATCCTGAAATGCGAAA
>JAXGSX010000282.1:0-4668 GCA_040775225.1 Kiritimatiellia bacterium
ACACATCGAAGCCGCGTTCCCGCATGCGCTGAGTGGAGTCCTCCAGCAATTGCCGGGCATAGCCCCGACCGCGGTATTCCGGGGCGGTGCAGACGCCGCCGATGGCGCCCACGCGCAGAACCCGCCCGTTGAAAAACATCCGGCGGTCGTAAATGCCGATGCGTGCCGCCAGTTTCCCCTCCACTTCCAGCACGCGGTTCAAGTCCAGGTCAAAATGCGGATCGGACTCGACGACGGCCTTGAATGACGCGCGCAACGCCCCCTGGTCGGCGCCTTCCTTCAAATAGGAAACCGCCAGCAAATCATACAAGGCGTCCAATTCCCCGGCCCGCAAACTTCTGATTTTCAATGCAATTCCTCCAACCGGCTTATCCCGGCGCGGCCATGGCGCCGGTTTTATTTCAACTTGAACATCACGCCCTGCCGGACCAACTCGCAGCATCCCATGTCCGGCAACCCGGAGAACCGGTCAGGCACGGCCCGGCCGGCCAGGTCGGCCCCCGGCATCCACGGCTGCAGCATGCCGGTATTGACGCAAGGCGACTCCGGCAGCAGCCGGTAATCGCCAGCCTCGAAACCGGCAAACAACGGGTTATTGGTCGTGTTGTTGCCCGACACCGCCTCGGAAGCTGCCGGCAGCGACGGGTAAAAACAGGAATTGGAAAAAATGCCAACGTCAGTCATGCTGAAATTCATGGTGCTGGCGCTTTTCGCCTCGTTGGAATAAATCACGCAATTAACGACGGCGCCTGTGCCGGAACTGGAAGACATCATGTAAACCCCGCCGCCATAGCCATTTGTGCAGTGGTTGCTGACAATCGTGCAGTTTTCCATCAGGCCGGCATAAAACAAGGCCGCGCCGCCGCCGCTGCCGCCATCCGTGCGGTTATGCCGCACCAGGCAGGACCGCACTATCCCGCCGCCGGAAAAGTAGACGCCCGCGGCATGCCGGGTGGAAGTATTATGCTCGATCGTGCAGTTCACCAGTAATGCATTCGTAGTCCCGTATTGAAAACTGACGCCGCCGCCCGACGAATTGCCAAGGGGCGTTATGTTCCAGGCAATGACACAATTGGCCACCATGCCGGTGGCATTGATGGCCGCACCGCCGCCGCCATAGCCGCTGCCGGCGCCCGATTGATTGCTGACAATGTGGCAATTGACCACCGTGCCGCCCCGGTTAATATAAAGCCCGCCGCCCGGGCCTGTGGGCGCGTATCCGTTACAGATGGTGAATCCGTCCATCACGGCGCCTGGGGCTGTGATCTGGACGCAACGGTTGGTCAGTACGGGATGATTGCCGTCAATCACCGTGACGGCGGCGCCGTTGGCGCTTTGCAGGGTAATATCTCGGGAGATTACCAGTTCCGCCAGGTTGGTATAGACGCCGTTGGAGACCATGACCGTATCACCCGCCGTCAGCGCATGCGCCACACCGTTGCTGATTGTGCGGAACGGCAATTCCCAGCTTAAGCCCCGCCCCGTGTCATTGGAATCCACACCGGTCATCGCCACGTACCAGGTGGTTTGCGCGTACGCCGCCGAACCTATCACGTAAAACGCTGCCGCCATCAATTGCCTGCAATTTTTCCATGCATTCATCCGACAACCTCCTTTTTTATAATTCGCATATTTTTTGCCAGCCTGCCAGAAAATTCATAACCGGCTCAAAGCCTATGCGCACGGCCTCGTCCGCGCCATCCGCCGACAAGCAGGCGTGTAAAATGCCATGCATGCGCTCCCGCAGTTCCTGCTCGTCCCGGGTCAAGGCAGCCAGTGCCTGTCCGATGGCCTGCCGCGGAACGTCCCGGCCGGCGGCTCCCGCTCCGGCAGGCAGGGATGCCGTCACCCCGGCCAGGACCAGCATGGCCGGCGCTTCGCAGATGACATCCAATGCCGCAATTTCCGCCTCGGGGCGTTTGGGAAACCAGGTGAACAGGTGCAGGCCGACATTCGTACGCCGCTGGTTGACGCCCGACCAGGCCACCGGCGCCTCGGCGGCATCCAGAATCCGCCACCAGGCGCCAATCTGGCGATGAAGGTACAGCGGCATTTCCTCGACTGCACCATCCCGGTAATGGATCGCGTATTTCCCGCAGTACCCGTCCAGTTTGGGTTTGCCCTCGACCAGGCTGTGCACCAGGTGGAGCGCCGCCGACCGGCAGCCGATGCGGATGCCCCGCACTGCCGGCGGGAATTGCGGCAGCGTCGGGCAATTGCCGGCCATAATCACGGTCGGGCTGCCATCTGGGTCTTCCTCAAGAATCCGGAAAGGCACGCCCAGAAAACACACCTCACCCTGCGGGAAATGGCGCAGATCGTTGTCCGGAATCCGGGTCCAACCCGGCTGGGCAGGGGTATTGGAAAATTTTTCATTTACCCAGGGCCGCAAATCCACGCAGCGGCGCCTGTGTTCCGGCAACATTGGCTGCGCCAGTTCGTGCCGCTTGAACTCTTCCAGGCGGCGCTCCAAAATGATTTTATCCAGGAACCCCAGTATGATTTCCTGGTGCAGTCCGGCGGCGGCCGGAATAGCGGCGCGCGCCTGCGCGGCAAGTTTGAAAAATTCAGGATCGTTGCGGTTGTTGTCGTTGGGCGGAATCAAGGCGTTGGCCTGATCCAGCGCCGCGTACGCGCCGGCCAGAGTTGTGGTATTGTCCCCGGCGGCGCTGAGCCGCCGGTAAAACGAAACGCGATGGCCGGATTCATATCGGCAGTTCCAGGCCGAGGCGCCCAGCATGGCGATCCCGGGCCAGCGCGTCTCGAATACGGTGTAAGGCGGTCGGAGCGAGTCCGCCGCAGCCCAATAAGTGGCCAGGTGCCCGGCCAGGCCGTGGCGGCAGACGGAAGCCGAATGGGCCAGCACATTATCGGCCCGCGCCACGTGGCTGGCGCCGAACACCGTAAAGCCCAGGTCGCGCAGCAGCGGGCCGCCCGGCAGGGAATAAAAATCGCCGCGCGCGGCGTTGAAGTCCAGGTATTTTTCCAAGCGAATGCGTTCGGCGGCGGGCAAAGCAAGATACTTTTCCGCATCAATCCGGCCGCCCGGCAATGCAAGGGTCAGCACGCGCTTTTCCCGCAGCGCCAGCGGCTGGTAATTCCAATCCACGGCGACGGCATCCTTGCGGCAGGCGGCGGCCGCCGCGGGATGCGCCAGCACGATATCCGCCCAGAACACCGGGATTTTGCCGCAGCCTTCCCGGACCCAGCCCAGCACCCGGTTGAGATATTCCGCGTAAAGCGCGCCCTTGCCGGCGGCGGCGGCCGCCGCGGCGCAACGCGGGCAGGTTCCCAGAAGGAAAGGTTCGTCGCCGCCGACATGAAAATACCGGGCGCCCGGGAAAGCCGCCATGATTTCACCGGCCATGCTTTGAAAAAGTTCCAGTGTGCCGGGATGCAGCGGGCAGGCCTGGGAGGGATGCTCCGGGTGCTCCCGCAAGCCGGCATAGCGCGGCAGCCGCAGGATGTATTCGAGGTGTCCCAGGCATTGAACCAGCGGGATAACCTCAATGAAATGTTCACGGGCGATGCGGCCGAAGTTGCGCCATTGGCCGGGCGTAAAGGCCGATGGCGCGGGAATCTGATCGCAGAAATCGAACTGGAATTTATCCTCGCACTCCAGCAGGATGAAATTAATCTTCAATGCCGCCAGGCGCGCGGGCAGTGCGCAGAGGTAATCGTAGTTCCACCCCAGCCGCTTCAAGTCAATATGCTGAATGCGCAGGGGGATATCCGCCCAATCGGAAATCAGGCCGGCGGCGGGCAGGCCGCCGCCGCGGATCATCTGCCTGAGCGTCTGCATGCCGTAGAACGCGCCGGCCGGCCCGGCGGCCGCCAGGTGAATGCACTCCGGCGCAAATTCCAGGCGGTACTCATCCGGACGCGCCAGGGCACGATCCAGGCGGACCGCGAGCAGACGCCCACCGGCGGCGCCGGCCAGCGCCGCCGCAGCGACGGCGACGGGCCGTCCCAGTTCCGGCGGTGTCTCCGCCCGGCTGATACCCGCGCCGGGCCGCGGCGCCGGCGGAATTTCCACCACTTGCGGATAAGGTAAAAGCACGTGGTCCATAAAGTGTTCAGTGCAGGAAAAACGCTCCATAAACATTAAAATTGCGGACATCGTGCCGCATCCTGGCCGGACCGTATTCCGACGGCCGGTAAATGCGGATATGCCGGCCGTCGAAAAATGCGAGTTGATCCACGCCCAACCCGGTAAAATCATCGGCCACCGGCCGCACGGCGATTTTGCCGGGGCCGCCCGGCCGCCAGACGCAGATGTTTTCCAGGTCGGCATCGAACAGGCGGCCGGTATTCGCGCCGGTGAAAAACACCTCGCCATTCCCCTTCCAATTCACGGGAATGATGGGCTCGAATGGCGGGGATTCCCGTGTCAGCAGCCGCCGGCCATAACAATCGAACAGGGTAAAGATGCCGGGATTGCCCCAGAGATTACAAACCGCAAACTGGCAGCCAGGCAAGCCGGGCCGGAATTTGGCCACGGCCAACGACTGCGCATGCCCGCATTTTTCCCGGCAGACCAGTTCGCCGCTGTTGGCGTCCAAAATTAAAAAGCCCAGGTCGCTGGCTGCCATCGCTACCTGGATGGGGGCGTCCGGTGGGGGGCGCCCCGACCCCGTCACTGCTTCCGGGGAAGCGCTTTTTCCGGCT